>CAZIWQ010000080.1:3315-12526 GCA_964542355.1 uncultured Armatimonadia bacterium | reverse complement strand
GACTTCCCACGGGAAGAGACAACACCCTCGCGGCCGCGTCTGCCCGATCCCGGTGCGCCGCGATTGGCCCTGCGTGCGTCACCACACCCATCGCGGCTTCCAGCCGCTCCCACAAGGGCCCACTGGGCACATGGCCCCACGACGCTCGTGAATCGAGCGAGGCTAGAGCCTGCCCAGCTTCTCCAGCAGGTCCAGCGCCTGGAGGCGGACGCGGTCCATCACCGCGCGGTCCTTGGCGACTGTCCACCTCTGCTTGTCGGCACCCATGGTTGCGACGGCCTGCTCCGGCCCCGTTGTCAGCAGTGTCTTCGCCTCGGCCACGAGGGGGCTTTGCACTCCCTTGCGCTCCAGCTCGGCGACGCGTGCCCGCAGCATCGCATAGTACTCGTAGTCCTCGGCGCCCTCGCGGATCGCCTCCATCGGCTTGGCATCCGTCACCGTGGTCCTGGTCAAGAAGAGCGGGGAGTAGCAGGAGCGGGGCTGGACGTAGGCGTTCCACGAGTTCCCCGCGTCATCGCCGAAGGCCCAATAGCAGGACCCCTTGCCCCCGTACTTGATGTTCAGCCAGAACTGCCCGCGGTAGTAGGAGGCCGGGTCGAGCAGCTTCGCCGGGCCGGAGCACGAGTAGAACCACAGCTCGCTCCCGGCCTGCTGCCGGGCGACGAAGAAGTCCTGGTACGGCTTCCCATCCCGGAAGAAGCGCGTCGCGTTGGGTGAGAGGACGTCGCTTTGCGTGTAGAACTCCGGGTCGACCTTGGTCGGGTCGGGGTGGATCATGTCGTTCCAGACGACGAGGTCAGGCTGCGCGGCGTGGAGGGCCCTGGCCCAGGTGATGACGATCTTGTCATGCGCGTCGGCACGCGCCTCGTCCACCAAAAGTAGCATGATCTGACCCGGCTTGATCCCCTGAGTGGCGGCATGCTGCACCCACGCCGTGGCCCAGGCGGCGACCATCTTGCCAAAGCGCGGCGTGCCCATCGGCTCGCCGGCGAAGCTCTCCCCGAAGTTGGCGAACACACCCCAGCACCGGGCGCCCTGCCACCGGCCCACCCACTCATCCCACGCGGCGAAGTTGGGCGGGGCCGTCAGGTTCCCCGCCGCATCGTACTCGCCGGGCGTGGGCACGACCTGTGGGTTGCTCCACGGCATGTTGACCCCGTGCGCGCGCAGGTTCGCAATCAACAGGGGCATGTTCTGCGCAGTCACGTCATAGCCGCCCCGGTTGTTGGTCTCGTCCCAGCCACCGATGGCTGTGCTGAACTCGGTCGGCATGACGAAGTCGGCGACATGGAGGTTGAGGGGCACAACCAGGCCGTCGGTGCCTCCCTCGGTACTCACCGTGAGCGTACCCTTCGCGTCGTCGGCCGGGAGATACCGGGTGTCGAGGTGCAGCCAGACCTGGCGTGTCATCCCGGCGGGCACGGTCAGCCGCAGCCCGGTTGCCGCGTGCATTCGCGGGCCGAGAGCCGACGCCACCGGCGTCCCCTCGCGCGTGTCGGTGAAGATCACCTCCCGCAGCGTCAGCGCCGACGCCTGCCTGCCCAGACCACTCGCCCGGACCGTCGCCGTCAGCGGCCCATCCGTGGGGTTGGTGAGGTTCAGAACCTCCGCCCGGTGCTCGTCGCGCATCATGCGCACGCTCAGGCTCGGCGGAGCGGCCGGCGGCTGCGCCGGGGACTCGAGGGGGGCGAGCATGTCATAGCGGTAGCCCTCCCAGGCTGTCAGCCCCTTGTACCCCCGTGCCCGGAGCAGCGGCGCCTGAAGTGCGTAGACCCTCGCGTGCAGCTCGTTGAGCGGCAGGATGGTCGTCGAGTCCTCGGGCGTCGGCTGCCAGGTGTCGATCTCCTCGCCCAGCTTCACCGCCTGGCCTCGCAGCTTCCCCTTCTCGGCCTCACTGAGCTGCACACTGTCGAGGCCCTTGATGATCGCTGCGAGGTCGGCTCGCATCCGTGACCGCGCCAGGCCGGCAATCTGCATGGTGCGCTGGTACTCCCGGGGGGACAGCGTGATCTTCGGGCCCGCTGGCTCCTGGCTGAGCCATGCCTCCTGCCCCCGATAGACCTCGATCTCATCGACGACCGTATAGGGCACGCAGTCCACAATCAGCGCCACGTAGCGGCCGCGCGTCTGTAGCTCACCGGTGGCAAAGGTGTAGAGCCGGTACGGCGTAGGAGGCGGGGCGCCGCGCTTGTTCGATAGGGCAATCAGGTCCCCCGCCACGGTCCACTGCTTGCCGTCATCGCTGACCATGAGCAGGATGCTGGCGGGCCAGGTTACATCGGCAACACCTGCTGCAGTGCTGTAGGAGAGCCCGGCAATCGGCGCGACCCGGCCGAGGTCGATGGTCACAATGACCGGCCGGCTGTGCACCCACCCCACGGTGGCCGGGTCGACCCAGAAGTGCTTCTTCGCGTGTTCGCCGTCGGTGAGCTGCGTGCGATCGCCCGCGTCGGCGCAGTCACCGTACGTCGGGAGCGGGTCCATCGTGTACGGCTTGTTCAGCGCGATGTTGGGCCCGGGTGGGGTGAACGGGGCTGAGGTGAAGTCCGCCGCGGTCGCGGCCAGGCATGCGCCCAGCCCTGCCCAGAGTAGCACCGTCAGGATCGGCCTCGCCTGTCTTGGTCGTTGCATAGGGATCGTTCTCGCCCTCGCTGTAGTGGTGGCGGACCCGAGTGTGTCCTGTACCTGGTTGACGGTACGGTCGGCTCGGTGTTCGACGGTCGCGCGACTTCTGCCTCCCTGACGGCAGGGGACATGATCCTCCGGCCCTCGCCGCGCCTAGCCGCGCGGGAACTCGCCCTCCGGGTTGCCGCAGACCTCGTGCAGCAGCGTCATGAACCGGCACAGCGACGGGAAGGTCACCAGCGGCTGCAGACCGTGGTCGCCATTGGGGAAGTAGCCGCCCCTCGCCAGGAGCGCCGGGACCTTGCCCAGGATCTCCGGCGCGATCAGCGCCTCATTCCCCTCGTTGACCGTCTCCTTCTCCAGCCAGCCGAAGAAGACGAAGCGCGGGTGGCGCTCCCGCAGAGCGAAGAGGTCATTTCCGGCCTTCACCTCATACGGGTAGATCGCGTTGACGCCATAGCGGGCTGCGACGCCAGTGAACTCCATGGCATTGCCATCGGTGTCCACGGCGACAACGTCGGCCCCGTTGGCGTGAGCGCAGTCGCAGACCTCCTGGTAGTGACCCCCGAAGAACTCGTCGAACAGCGCCGGGGAGAGCAGCATGCCGTGGTTGTAGCAGAGGTCCTCCCCCATGGCGACGATCTCGGGATGGAGGCGCTCGATCAGCGGGAAGCAGTCGCGGCGCACACGCTGCAGGTGCCACTGCACGATGTCGTGCACGAGCCCGGGGTCATCATAGAAGGCCAGGCTGGCCGCCTCGGGTCCCATCAGCCCGCGGACGGTCCCGTAGCCGCTCCCCGCCCCGATGCACAGTGGCTTGTCGCGTTGGTCGAAGCGGCGGCAGTGCATCTCCATGTCAGCGGCGGACATGAACTGCCGCGGACTCTGGCGTGCTTTGTACAGCTCCCACGAGGGGCGGTCGCGCACCGGGTAGCGGACATACTCGGGCATGATGTAGGTGATGTCGTTGTCGATCACCTGGCGCGTGACGGCCCCGCTCTCGCACTCGATGATCTCGAACCCGTCTTCGACGCGGCGCGTGGTGCGGAAGCCCTCCGCACCCCAGGAGAGGCCGAAGTCCAGGCCGATCGGGTCGGTTGTGCCCCAGTAGCGCATCCACCCCTCGACATCGCGCCACTGCCACCCCAACTCCATGCAGCCGCCGACGTGGGCGGGCATGCCGGTGGCGATGAGACGGTCGTGCGTCAGGCGCATGCAGCCCCGGCTCATGCCCGGCGCGCCGGGGAAACCGAAGATCGGCACATAGTCCGGCTGCTCGAAATGCGCGATGGCCTTGAAGCGTTCCCGATCGGTCATGTCCTCCTCCTCAGCAGCGCGGGGGGATGGTGCCGGTGTTCCGCCGCCGTGGCGTGGTGGCGCGCAGTTCGCCTCCTGGTCCTCGCCGCCCTCCCCGGGACAGGCGCCGTGCCAGTTCGCCCGACACTCAACGACGGTAGCCGCGCAGAACACGATGGACACGAGGATCGGGTGGCGAGGATGGCGGCACGCGACTTATGCCCTGCGCCAGCAGCCGAGCAGGAGAAAGCGCTCCGCGAGGCGCACCTTATCGCCGGTACCGAGCGCTGCGCGCGCGCCGGCTTGCCCGCGGGTGCCGCAGGCCCCGAGCGTCGCATGTCGCGCCCCAAGCATGGCACGGCAGTCGCCGTCACCCGAGGAGGTCATCATATGCGCCTGACTGAGGCGGGGGTCGTCTGGACGTACCCGAACAAGTGCGGCCCGCTCGACGACGTGAGAATCGTGTTCGAGTGGCAAGGCCTGAAGGGTCAGCCGGTGACCTTCCAGCTCACCGACGCCGCGCACCAGCGGTACTTCGAGCAGGTCGTGACTGCCGCGAACGGCAAGGCCGAGCTGGTGGTCAAGCCCGGCGGCAAGGCGGGCGTGCACCTCATCACTGTCACGACACCGCGGCCGAGAGAGGCGCCATATACGCGACACGGCAGCTTCCGGGTGTGCGCGCAGACGAAAGTGACCACCGACACCGGCGAGATGGATGCGCTGCTGGGCCTGCTCGAGGAGGGACTGCGGCAGGCGATTGACATCACGCAGGTCAACGGCAAGCTGCGGACCTACTACAAGCACGCCGACAACACCCGGCAGAACCTGGCGTACCCGGCCTTCGCCATCGATGCCCTCCGCTACTACCTCGCCGACGTCAAGAGCATGTTCGAGGCGGTCTACGACAACCAGTGGCCGGATGGCCGCCTGCCCGACCATGTCTACGGTGACCACTACCCGTGCGCGCGGACGCCGCGCAAGCTGCGCACCTGCATGGCCGACCTCGAGATCGGTGTGGCTGCGACCCTGTGCAAAGGCTGGATCGCCCACGGCGATGATGAGTGGATGCGCGAGATGCTGCCCAAGGTCGAGGCCGGGATCGAGTTCGCCACGACCGACCCGATGATGTTCGACCAGACCCATGGCGTGATCAAGCGCCCCCACACCCTCGACGAGTGGGACATCGCCTTCGACGAAGCCGGCGAGCACGCCTATGCGGAGACCGCGAAGAAGTGGGTGGTCATGCAGGGCGACACCTCACAGTTGTACCTCGCCTGCTCGCTCCTGGCCGAGGCCTGCGCCTCGGTGGGCGACCCGCTCCGCGCCGCGCACTACCGCATGCTGGCGACGCACTACCGCGCGGTGGGCAACGCGCTGTTCTGGGATGGCGTCAAGTACCAGCATCACATCCATCTCGACCCGTTCGACCACGGCGATTTCGACGAGGCCGACCAGTTGACCATGAGCAACTCCGCCGCCATCACGCGCGGGTTCGCCGATCACGCGAAAGCGGTCTCGATCATCGACGAGCACGTGCGGCGCTGGCAGGCAACCGGCGATGCCTTCCCGTGGTGGAGCCTGCAGCCGGGATACCCGGATGAGCTGGGGTACTTCAAACGCAACGCGGGCGCCTGGACCCGGGGGCAGGGCGAGTACTGCAACGGTGGTCTGTTCCCCTGGGTCGGGGGCGAGCTGTGTCGCGGCGCCCTCCAGCACGGCCGCGAGGCCCTGGCGTGCCAACTGCTGCGTGACGTGCATGCCGTGCTCAAGCGTGACAACGGTGCGCTGCTCACATGGTACAATCTGGATGGCAGCGCGGCGATCAACGCGCCGCACAATCAGACCAACTACGACCCGTGGGGCCTCGGCCCGTGGGCGACGGCGATCATCGAGGAGTTGGCGGGGATCAAGTCGGAGGGCAAGCTGCTTCGGCACGTGCTCTGTGCTCCGCGTTGGCCGGCGGCGGAGGTCACGCAGGCCTCAGCCACCGCGCATTTCCCGGCCTCGGACACCCACTTCAGCTACCGCTACTCGCGCTCCGGCGACCGGATCCAACTGTACTTCGGTGGCACTGGCGAGGACGTGTCCTTCCGTATCCTGTTGCCGGGGTGGACCGGTTGTCGCGGTGTGACCCTGGATGGGAGGAAGGCGAGGTTCCGGACTGAGGCTGTCGAGGAGTCGCGCTACGTTACGCTCGAGGCGAAGATCGAGGGAGTGCGCGAGGTGGTTGTCAGCCGCTAGTACCACCGCCCGAGGAGGATGTCCCCGATGCACGCGCGCTGCCTTGTCACCTGGCTGCTGTGTATCGTTGCCAGTCTCGACGTGGGTCTGTGCCAGGAGACGGACGGCATCGAGTTTGCTGAGCTCAATGATGCCACTGCCTGTGGCTGGGACGTGACCGACCATACGACCCTCACAGTCACGCGGGAGGCGAAGGTTGGTCAGTTCGCCCTGCGTGCCCAGCCGACCCCTGGTGCCAAGCCCTACCGGGGCATCAACCTGGTCCGCGAGCTGGACCTCACCGGCGCCGGCCCCACGGACAAGCTGAGCTTCCTCGTGAAGCAGACATACGGCACCGGCATGCGCGTCCAGCTCTGGACGGACAAGGGGCCCTTCAACCGCTCGTTTGCGGTGACCCCGAACGCGTGGACGCATGTCGACCTCGACCTGGATCCGGCCCACTGGGAGAACCCCGCGCAGCAGCGCTGGGGCAAGCTCGTGCGGATCGCGTTCTATGAGATCACGTTCCAGTCGCCCAACCAGACGATGATCCTCGATGGCCTGGGCGCGACCGTGGGAGGCAAGCCCCTCGCGATGGAGGACCCCGCGCAGCGGCTCAAGTCATGGACGTTCCCCTATGAGACGGACGTCGCCTGGTACCTCGGCAACGCGCAGACGGCCTGGGCCATCTCCCGGGCGACCGGCCAGGTGGTGGGCGGCTGGAACGTCAAGACAAGAGAGCGTTACCTCAACCTCCTCGAGGGACGCTATCACCGCGAAGACCGCAAGTCGCTCGTCACCGGACGCGCGCGCGACGACAAGATCACACGGGCCCAGTTCCTGGCCGGCCAGCAGTGGCTCGAGCTGACCTGCACCAACGCGACAGTGCCCGACCTCACCATCGTGAAGCGCTACTGGCTCGATGGCAACAAGCTCTACCAGCGCGTGGCCTTCACCACCGCCGGCCAGGAGCTGCAGGTCATCACCAACAATACGGCGGCGGCCTTCACTCCGGCCTACCGCAACGGCGGGTACTACATGGGCGGCGCCGACGGTGGCGGGCCGCTGGTCCCCGCACCCGATATCAGCGAGTGGCAGAAGGTAACCCAGTACCAGAACACCGCCAAGAGCATGCTGCTGCACCAGCCGGCGAAGGGCTACAGCTTCGCCCACACGCGCACGAGGCTGGACGACCAGTTCGCATGGCCGTACTTCACCGGGGCCGTCGCCTCCTACGTCGAGGCGCCCAACATGATGAGCTACACGCCGAGTGGGTGGGACATGTCGCTGGGGACCTCACGGCTGTCCCGCGACCGGGAGGTCTCGTACGAGCAGTATGTCAGCATCTTTGCGGGCGACTGGCAGAGCTACCTCCGCGACGAATACCCGGCCCTGCCCGCAGTCCGGCACGCTCTGCGGGAGATCCCCCCGGTCCCGGACTGGGTTGCGGACGTGAAGATCCAGGCCGGTGCCGAGCTGGGCCGCCTGCGCCAGATGGTTCAGGCGACCGACGAGGGGACCATCATGGCCCTCTTCAACCTGAGCGGGAGCTGGGCCGACTACTACGTCGACCGCGGCATGGAGGGCAACTACGGCGGGTGGGTGACCGGCCCCGAGCTGCGGGAGCACATCCGCCAGATCAAAGCCCTCTCCCCGCGCATCAAGGTCGGCATCTACATGTGGACGCTGTCGACCTACGCCGGCACCCGCATCTGTCGCGCGCACCCCGAGTGGTTCCGGCACACCAACAAGGATGGCGAGCCGCTCAGCACCTTCCCGGGGATGGCGCCGAACTTCGCGCAGCTCCTCTCCATCCCACAGTGCTACCAGGAGATCCTGTCCCAGTTTGACCTCGTGCTGGGCTATCTCGGGACCGACTTCATCTACCTCGACGACCCCAAAGCCATCAACATGATTGACTGGCAGTCGGGTGAGTACACCCGCGACGACCTCTCCTTCAGGTTCTTCCGGGACGTCAAGCGGATCGCCGCCAGGCACGGCCCCGACAAGATGGTGTTCTTCAACAACCAGTGTAACCCGTACGGCGACGTCAACTTCATCGAGGCGCGGGAGCAACTGCGCGCCAACTACTGGCGGCGGTTCGCGGGGATCGCGGCGGTAGATCAGGAGTTCCTGACTTCCACTCGGCCCGAGGCGCGGATCAACCTGCTCTACTTCATCCCGCCGCTGCGGCGAGAGTACATGAACCGGATTCTGGCCCTGGGATGGATCCCCTCGCTGGAATACTGCGACGTCGTCGCCAGCCGCCCATTCTTCCAGGCCGCCTATGAAGTCGGCAACTGCGCCCCGGTCCCCGCACGCTATACGCCCGACTGGAAACGCGACAAGGAGACGAACCTCGAATCGTACACGGTGCAGCGCCGCGGCGACCGAGGGTATCTCTTGTCATTCATCAACCACGGCGAGACGAAGGAGACCGTGCCCGTGCATGTTGACCTGGAGAGCCTGCAGCTCGATCGGGCCGGCCGCGTGTTCGTGTGGGAGTACGAGGTGGAGAACGCGCTCGAGTACGAGGGGCGTGTGACCGAGAGCCTCGCCCGCAAGGTCTATGGCGAGACGGGCTGGCAGCTTGACCGTGTCACGCGGCGGCGGCTGCGGTTCTCCGGGCCGTACCAAGAGCGCCTCGAGCTGCAACTGCCGATGGAGCCGCTGGTGCTCCATCAACTCTACGTGACGACCGACCCCGCCGGCGTCTACTCCGAGAGCCGCCTCGCCGGCAACTACCTGTTCAACCGGATGCCGCGGGTAGCTCTTGTCTCGACGGTCGACTGGCGGCGCGGGGCACTCGAGATCGCGGTGGACTGCGGTCGTGATGAGGCCGAGATCATCGCGTTCCTGCCCCGGGCAAGCTACCAGCTCGGGACGGTCACCCTCGACGCGCGTGCTGTCGACCCGGACTGGGTCTGGGAGGGCGGCGACGCCTTCCCGCTGCTCAAGGTGGGGAAGGGGCGCCATACGCTGGCGCTGACTTTCGCACCGGCGGCCACGGCGCCGCCTGCCGCGACCCCGGAGTGGCTGATGCTCGTCACCACCCAGTGCGCTTCGTACT
>CAZIWQ010000080.1:0-3305 GCA_964542355.1 uncultured Armatimonadia bacterium | reverse complement strand
CCCGGACTTCGGCCTCTCCCCGTCGGCGACGGGCCTTGCCGTGAGCCTGCCGGGGCACGACCGCGCCCTCCTGACTGTGGAGCGGGGCGGCCGCCGCTTGTTCAACCGGATGGTGACCGGGAAGACGGGTGTGGTGAACCTGCCCGTCTCCCCTGTGCGGCCGGAGGGTGGCGCTTACACCGTCACGCTATGTGCCGTCGGTGAGGGCCAAGGACGCCTGCAGCTCGTCACACCCTCCTCCCGCACTATCGAGCTGCCCGCCGCGAAGCCTGACCTGGCCATACCGCCCGAGCACGCCACGCGCCAGGGGGGGCAGCGCGAGATTGTGCCCGTCAACCGCACGATCAAGGGCCTCGAGGTGCTCAACGCGGCCACCGTGACGACACCGGAGACCCCCAACAGCATCCAGCCGGGCCTGAGACTGCAGACGGCCACCGTCCGGCCGGATGAGCTCACGATGGAAGCCGGGACGACCCGGGCAATCGTCCAGGACGGCTTGCTCGGCGCGGCATTCGCGGGTCTCGAGGTCAAGAACCTGCGCAAAGTGCAAGTCAGGCTCACCAACAGCTTCCACAACGCCTTCCACCTGCGCGGGCCGGGCTACCACGTGCCGGAGCGCCCGAACTCGCGCAATTCCGCCGGGATCGTGGTGGATTACCACACACCGGCCGGCTACAGCAAACGCGTCCGTCTGGCGACCGGCGTGCTCCACCGCGAGTGCAGCTCCACGGCGCCGGACTGGGGCAAGGCCGCGCTCGCAGATGAGAGCCGCGACCTGGGAGCGGCCCTGATCGAGGTCCCCGAACGCACCTTCGCCCTCGACCTGCAGCCGTACGCCCCCGCAGACTGGGACGGCCAGGTCTGGCTCAGTGTGGGTAGCGACTGGGTGGGCGCCAATCGCCGGCTGCAGCTCCGGATCCTCGCCGCGAACGATGCCGTGACCGGTGAGTGCCTCACCGGAGTCGACCCGCGGGCCTTCCGCGCCGCCTACGAGAAGCCGCGCACACTCGCTGTGCCGCGCTCCCCGGGAGGGGTCATCATTGATGGCTCACCCTTTGAGGAGTGGTGGAAGGAAGCCGCGCGGACCGAGGACTTCTTCCTGCTCGGTGGCGAGGGGGTCTCCGCGGCCAAGACCACCGCGATGCTGATGTATGACGACGTCAACCTCTATGTCGCGTTCATCTGTGAGGAGCGCGACCGCAAGAAACCGCTGATCATCGGCGGGCCACCCTGGGATGACGATGAAGTGGAAGTCTGGATCGACGCGAACGGTGACGGCAAGACCTTCCGCCAGGTGATCCTCAACGGTGCCAACGGCAAGCTGGAGTACTGGGAGAGCGGCCCGGGCCCCATCGGCGCCACGACCGCGGTGCACGTTTCTGAGGGTGACGCCTGGATGGTCGAGATGGCCATTCCGTTCGCTGGTTTGGGCGTCAAGGCGCCGCGGCCGGGCGACACCTGGCGCCTCAGCCTGTGCCGGGGACGCCCGCCCGGCCGGAAGACCCCGACGCACGAGCTCATCGTGTGGGCTCCGCTCCGCGCCGGCTTCAAGGACCTCGCGAACTTCGGGACGGTGACATTCCGTTAGGGGAGCCACTGCCATGAAACTCGCCCACATCCTCTCCCTCCTCGTGCTTGGCGCACTCGCGCCCGTGCAGGCCGTGCCTTCGCTGGTCGAGCAGGCCGCCGACGGCGTCACCGTCGTGCGCGACGAGGCCGGCACCTGGGGGGGCATGACCAATGGCATCACCCACATGAACAGCGCCGGCTACACCGCTCGCAAGATCCTCGACCTCACCGATGTCCCCGTTGGCGTCTGGGACGCCGCCAAGGAGATGCGCGTGTCACTGTACTTCATGGTGCACGACTACTCCTGGCACGACCTGCCCAAGGACAACGGGCTGGATGAGGCATACGAGATCATCGTCAACGGCACAGTGCACCGGTACCCGACGAACGGGGGGGCCCCGGTGTACTGGAATGGCAAGCCACCGGCTATGGCCTGGTATGACTTCGTGGTGCCGCGTGAGGAGCTGCGGCGGGGCCCCAACGAGATCCTGATCCACAAGGCCCCGGGCCCGAAGGCGGATGACTACCTCTACCTGGGGATCGACAACACCGTCAAGCGCGGCAATAGCGCCGTCGCCTTCGACGGGAAGAACTGGAGCCAGGACCGGCTCACGGTTCCCGGTGGCAATGGGGAGTACATGGTGCGCATCTACCTGCTGGCGCGCAGCACGCGCTTCAGTGTGCACTACAGCCCCGGGCAGCAGCCGTCGCTGGATGACGCGATCCAGTTACTGCGCTACGTGGGGGCCCGCGGAGCGACGACGTCAGACGCGGGGATGGCCCTGCAGCCGGGCCAGATACTGCGGCTCGAGTGGCGCGCAGAGGAGCTGGACGCGACAGTGGCGCCGGACGCCACCGCCACCGTCACCGGCGCCGCGGAGATGGCGTGGCTCAACGAGAGCGACCAGCCGGTCGGTCTGGTGACGGGGGAGGGGGCGATCAAGCTTACGGCGCCCGCGGGCCTACGCACGAGCGGCCTGCTCGTGCGCCCGCGGCAGGGCCCCGTGGTCGTCGCGAGAGTGACGATCAACGGCAGCCGCTCGTACCATCCGCGCTCGGAGCCGGCCGATATGTGCCCGGCGATCTCCCCGCCGGCCTGTGGCACCAAGCTCCCGGCCAAGGCGCCCACCTGCCAGGTCAGTGGGCACGCCCTGACCCTCGACAACGGCCTGCTACGCGCTCGCTTTGAGACCGGAGCCCGACTGCGCCTGGTGTCCCTGACCAACAACATCACCCGCACCGAGATGGTGCGGCAGCCCGATGCCCTGTGGCTGTTCTGGGTGCAAGTCGGCGAGCGGACCCTTGCCGGCAGCCGCGACTTCGACCTGACCGCGGTCACGCCGACGCAGACCGGCTTCACCGCGGAGTTGGCCCTGCCTGAGCCGGCGCTGTCGGCGACCCTCACCGCCACCATGGAGACGGAAGGCTTGCGCCTGGGGCTCAAGCTCGCGAACGCGGGGGCAGCCCCCGTGGACTTCAAGCTCTCGTTCCCGCACCTGGCCGGGCTGGCAGTCTCCGACCAGGCGGCCGCAGACTACTACTACTTCCCCTGGGGCGGCGGCATCTTCAGCGACCGGCCGGCGCTCATTCGCCGCGGCTACGGGGACTATGAGGCCCTCTATCAGCTCATGGATCTCTACAGCCCGGCGCAGGGCGGCGGGATGTACCTGCGCCTGGACGACGCCGAGGGTTGGCACAAGGTGCTCTCGCTGCGCAAGCTGGTCCCCGGGCAGCCG
>CAZIWQ010000079.1:4016-12545 GCA_964542355.1 uncultured Armatimonadia bacterium | reverse complement strand
CCTCGAGGGCGTGTGGCTGGGCCTCGAATCCCGCTTCAACCCTGCGGAGACGGGCGAGGTGCTGCAACAGCGCACCGCGCAGGCACGCCGTGCGGCCGCCGCGGCCCCGAACGATCCGGCCGCCAGCGTGGCACTGGGGGATGCACTGCACGACAGCGGTGAGCTTGCGGCCGCGGAGCAGGCCTACCGCCGGGCGCTCGCGCTCGCCCCCACCGATGTGGACGCCCGCCTGCGGCTCGGGCTGAACCAGCTGCAGCAGGCGCGCCGAGGCGAGGCGCAGGCCGAAGTCACCGGACTCGCCCGCGTGGCGCCAACGCGATCGGAGCCGATCGTCGGTCAAGCGGCAGCGCTGCTCGTCTCCGGTCGCGACGACGATCTCACTCAGGCGCAGGACGTGCTCGCCCGCGCGCTCGCGCTCGACCCCGGCTACCCGCTGGCGCACGTCGTCGCCGGCCTCATCGCGATGCGGCGTGGCCAGGCGGCGCAGGCTGCTGAGCACCTCGAGCGCGCGGTGGCGCTGGCCCCGACAACCTACCAGGCGCATGCCTATCTCGCCACCGTGCGCCTGGCGCAGGGCCGGGCGTCGGAGGCCCGCGCTGCCGCCCGGCGGGCCGTCGAGCTGGCGCCCGGTTCCGCGCTGGCGCAGGAGAGCCTGGCGACGGTCAACTTCTTCACGGGGTCACTCGCCACGGCCCGCGAGCAGATCGCGCAGGCACTGTGCCTCAGTCCCGACTCCGCCACCGGGCACCTGCTGTCCTCCGACATCCACGTCGCCGGCGGCGACCTGAAGGCAGGCCTGCGCGAAGCCCAGCAGAGCGTCGCACTCGACCCACTGCTGGCTCCGGCTCACAGCGCCCTGGGGATGATCTTGCTGGCCGAGGGTGACCTGGCGCACGCCCAGCGCGCGTTCGAGCGCGCCATCGCGCTGGCCCCGCGGCTGGTGGCTGCTCGCACGGGCCTCGGCGTCACCTACGCTCGCCAGGGCAAGCTCGCCCAGGCCCTGGCGGCGCAGAAGGCCTCGATCGCACTCGACTCCACCCTCGCCGCGACCCACAACAACCTGGGGGCGGTGTACCTGGCGACTGGTGAGCTGGACAAGGCGGTCGCCGAGTTCAAGACTGCGCTCGCGGCCCAGCCGCGCTGGGGCATGCCGCGCGCCAACCTCGCCCTCGCCTACCTCGACCTCAACCAGTTCGCCGCGGCAGTCGCCGAGGGCGAGGCGGCGGTCAGGTTGGGCGAGAGCTCCGCGCGGCTCCACACGACCCTCGCTCGCGTCTACCTCGAGCAGAACCGCACCACCAAGGCCTGGGCCTCGCTCCGGCGGGCGATCGACCTGGACGAGGACTACGCACTGGCCCACCTCGAGATTGCCGAGGTGTACCAGCGCCAGGGCCGGTCACGCGATGCCCTCCGCGAGCAGCTCCGCGGCATCGTCACAGAGCCCGCGGCGATGCTCGAGACGCGAGAGTACTCGCGCACGGAGCTGGAGGTCGCCAGCGGCGATTTCAGCGCGAGCGTGAAGCATGACGGACGTGGCGATGGGGGCCGCACCAGCTACTACCTGAGCGCGGCACAGGCCTACGATGACCAGGACCGCGAGCACTCCGACCGCCGAAGCACGACCGCGGTGGCATTCGCCGGACGCCAGGACTCGCCCCGGCGGAGCGATGCGATGAGCCTGTTCGTGCAGAGCGAGGACCGCGACCGGCCCGGCCGCCTGCTGAGCACCGGACCCGAGGACCCCGACTACCAGGGACGCTTCGACAGCCGCGAGTTCCAGTACTTCGGCCGCCGGCCACTGGGCGACCGCAGCCAGGTCACGTTCAAGCTCGGATACCGTGATGACACCCAGCAGGACTACAACCCGGACAGCCTGCTCACCGACCCCAAGCCATTCCGCGGCGTCGAGGTCCGCTATGACGGTCCGCTGGCGGAGGCGCGCTTCGACGGGCGTCTCTCCTCCCGCACCAAGCTGGCCGCGGGGGTGGCGCTGTCCGCGGAGAAACGGACCGTGTCCGGTATCATGGGCACGTCGGCCAGCGCCGGAACGGGCGCTCCCACTAACTGGCCCCCCTTCGCTAACGACGAGAACCGCGAGGCGGCGACCGTATACGCCGAGCATGAGACCCGGCTGAACGCCCACAACCGGCTGATGGTGGGAGGGCGGCTGGTCACGCGCAAGGACATGAAGCCGATCACGCGCCCGACGGCCTATCTGCACCACGAGCTGAGTGGAAACGGAACACTGGTGCTGCTGACGCGGCCGCTGCTGCGCGACGACGTGTCCGAGCTGTCGCCGGTCGACCAGTGGGGGCTGAGCGATCCCCTCTCACCGCTCGACCTGTCGGTCGGAGGCTACAGCCAGAGCTACGAGCTACAGTACCAGTTGACGCCGGCGAATGGTTCGCTCATCCGCCTGTGCGGGTTCTACCGCACGCTGCGCAACTACATCGTGGATCTGGACGACCCGAGTTGGTCTGCGGGGCAGGTCGGGCTGGTCCTGGCGTCGGGAGTCGTGCGGGGAGCTGAGGTGGAGTGGGAGCACTGGCTGGGCAACGGCCTCAGTGCGGGCGGCTGGCTCCGCTACACCGACAGCGAGAACCGGGACGCGACCGGCTGCGACATCCCCTACCAGCCCGTCCTGTCGGGCCTGTTGCGCGTGGACTACCTCGACCGCGCCGGAGTGCGCCTCGGGGCGGAATGGGCGCACGTCGGCCGGCGCTATGCCGACGTCGGCAACCAGGCCCGGCTGGGATCGTCTGGCACCCTCAACTTGCGGGCGGCCAAACAGCTCAACCTGCACACCGACCTGTTTGTGGCCGTGGAGAACGCGCTCGACCGCGACTGGCAGTTCTACCAGGATTACCCCGGACGCGGCCGGACGGCGCGCGCGGGGGTGCAGTACCGGTTCTGAACGGGAGCTTCCGGACGACGGAGCCACGTGGGTGCTCTCGCCCGGGCCTCGCAGGCCCGGGCGAGCTTGTCGTGAGAGACCCAAGTCGCATCCTGCAGGGGGAACCAACATGCGTAGCTTGTGGTGCATCGTCCTGGGGGCCGGCGTGCTCGTCGCCGCGGTCGGTCTCGGTCGCGCGCAGAATGCAGCGCCGGCTCTCTTGCCACTGCTGAATCCCGGCTTCGAGAACGGTATGGAGAGCTGGGGGAAGAAGGTGGACCCGCTGGCCCCGCAGGCCCTCGCCGTCGTGACTGATGTGTGCCGCAGCGGCAAAGCTGCCCTCCGCATCACCCAGTCCCACGCGGGCGCCTACACCAACCTGTGCCAGATGGTCACGTGCCAGCGGCTCACCAACTACGTAGCCACCGGGTACATCAAGGCCCAAGACGTGGTGCGCCGCGGGATCGGGGTGAACCTGTTCATCGGCGATAAGAACGGCCACAGCGTCGGTGACCCGATCCCCGAGGAGCTCCATCAGGGCACCTATGACTGGACCCGGGTGGTCATCCCGTTCAACTCGGGGCCAAACGATGTGATCTCGGTCTTCCCCTATCTGCACGAGGCGACCGGGACGGTGTGGTTCGACGATCTCGAGCTTAAGCTGATGGGGTCGTGGGAGGGGCCGGCCGGTGCGCCGCTGGAGCGCCCCGGGCCTCCCACCCTCACCGCGGCGCAGGGCTATGACTACGACACGGTCAGCACCGAGGTGCAGACCCCGCACTGGGCGTTCGGCAAGCCGCTGTGGCGCGAGCTGAAGCTGGCGGTGCTCGCCCCGGCGCTGGCGCAGCGCGAAACGGCGGAGCTTGCCCAACGCCTGAGCTGTGCGCCGACGGCCATCATGACGCACACCGCGACCGTGCTGGGCGCGACAGGGTTCGCCTACGGCGCCCTGTCCCTCGAGCAGGCGGGGGCAATGGCCCGCGCGAAGCTGGCCGCCGGCTATGACTGCCTCCTGATCGGGAGACAGAAGTGGGGCTCGTTGCCCGAGGATGTGCGCACGACGGTCCTGGAGAAGGTCAGGGGCGGCATGGGGCTGGTCTACGTGCAGCCCGTGGGTGAGCCGACGGTCGACCTGCTCAAGCCCGACGCCCGCGTGACGCCGGCGCCCGGGTCCTTCTGCGGCCTGCCACTGACGGCCCTGCCGGCCTTCGCGCAGCTTGGGACCGAGGAGCAGGCACTGGCCAAGACGGTGTCCACGTGGGCGCTGGGCAAGGGTCGACTGGCAGTGATCGACTACGGGGCTCTCGCCCCCTCGGGGCACCACTACCTCACTCCCCCCACGTATCGTCATCAGGGGGGCTTCCGACACTACGACTACTACCAGGCGCTCCTGGCCAAGGCGGTCGTGTGGGCCGCCGAGACGCAGCCGCGCCCCCATTTCGGCCGTCTGGTGGCCCCGGCGGTCGTCCCGCGGGAGCAGCCGGCCGAGCTGCAGTGCGAGACAGTTGGGGGCGACGGGCAGCCGGCCCAGATCACCGTGGCGCTCCGGCGAACGGCGGCGCCGTATGTCGATGCGCCACCGGTCACGACCGCGCTAACGCTCGGGTCCGCGGGCACACGCCTCCAGGTTCCCACCGGTCTACCGGCCGGCGATTACTACTGTGATCTGACCCTCAGGTCGGCGGACAGGGTGTGGGACTGGGCGACAGTGCCTGTGCGCCTCACCGCTCCGGTGGGCATTGCCGCGCTGGAGCTCAAGCCGGGCACGTTGCCGCACGGATCGACACGCATGCCGATGCTGCTGAGATTGACGCGAGAGCTGCCCGCGGACTACACCGTCCAGCTCACGGTGCGCGATGCCTATGGCAGGCTGATCGCGCGGCAGCGGAGCCGGCTGCTCGGGACCGAGATGGCTGCCATGCTCGACTGTGCGCGCAGCCGCAGCACCGACAATGAAGTCACGGCCGAGATCCTGGATGCTGCGGGCACGCCCGTGGCGGTCGCATGGCACGACTTCCCCCTCGCGTCCAATGACGACGCCGGCGAGTTCCACTCGGTGGTCTGGGGCAGCGGGGGCGACGACTACATCGCCGCCCTGCTACGGGACGAGATGCGGCGCTCGGGGGTGGACGCGTGTGACCTGAGCACCGGCCCGTGGGACGCGAAACCACTCAGCGACCAGGAACGCGCCAAGATCAGCGATGACCTCGCCGAGGTAACGCGGTCGAACATGGCGCCTCTCCCCTACATCTGCCGGATCTGGCCCGCGGGCAACCACAGTGGCGAGACGACGCGCAAGCCGTGCCTGACGGACCCGGCCTACCAGACGAGCCTGCGGGCCGCGCTGACAGAGCGCGCCGCGCTCTGTCGCAGCTACGGCCCGCTCGGCTATACGCTGGGGGACGAGAACTACCTGGGGGCCGGCGACGAGTACTGTCTCTCGCCGACCTGTCTGGCCGGCTTTGGCGCCTACCTGCGCAAGCAGTACGGGACGCTCGCGCGCCTCAATGAGAGCTGGCAGACGAAGCTGGGGGACTTCACCGAGGCCCGTCCGCTGCTACGCGGCGAGGTCAAGAGCCCGGGCGACTACCCGCGCTGGGTGGACTGGCGCCTGTACATGACCGCTGTGTTCGCCGGTGCCCACAAGCTCGGGGCCACGGCGATCCGGAGTGTCGACCCCATGGCCCGTGTCGGCTTCGATGGCGCCTACGGGGACAGCCCCGGCAGCGGCTACGACTGGGCAGCCCTGGGGGACGTCATGCGCCTGTGGAACGTCTACCTCGACCAGCCGGTGCAGGTGGAGGCGCTCCGATCGTTCGCGAGCCCCGACAGCCTGACCGGATGCTGGTTCGGCGGCTACACCTACCAGCGGCTGCTGCCGGCGTTCCAGCGCTGGGCGCCGTGGACGCAGTTGTTCAACGGCTGCACCAGCTCGTGGTTCTACTCACCCTACACGACCGTCGGGGGGGCGGGGGAGATCGGCTTCCGGCCCGACCTGCGACCCTACGACTGCTGGCGGGATAGTGCCCGGCAGGTTGCACGCATCAAGCAGGGGGTGGGCAAGCTCCTGCTGGCGTGTCAGCGCGACAACAGCCGGATCGCCGTCGTCTATTCGCCGGCGTCTCAGATGGTAACGGCGCTCGACACCCGCTACGGCGACCATCTTCAGGCGCTGCGCACCGTGCTCGGCCTGCTGGAGGATGCGGGGTACCAGTATGTCCTGCTCTCGGAACGGGCGATCGCGAGTCCGGCGGCAGACCTGAGCGAGTGGGGCGCGATTGTGCTGCCGACCACCGTCGCCCTCGCGGACGGGGCCGGGGAGAACCTGACCAAGTTCCGCCGCGGGGGTGGGGTGCTCATCGCCGACTGGGCAACCGGGCTCTATGACGCCCACGGCAAAGCGCGGGCCGGCGGTCTGTTGGACGAGTGCTTCGGGATTACGCGAGTGGCGGAGGGCACGGTCTGTGCCCTCGAGCGCGGGCTTCCCGGGCTGCTGCCGATGGCGCGCGTTGACCAGCGCGTGCGGGGGACGACGGGCAAGCCGGAACGCGCCATCGAGGGCGCGCCGGTCGTGATCATCGACGAGACCGGCGGGGGCCGGAGCGTCTACCTGAACCTCGATCTGCGCGCCTACCGCCTGGTCCGCGGCCCGACGGGCGAGCCGCTACAGCGGCGAATACGCGAGCTGCTCACCAGCCCCCGTGTTGGCTCACCGGTTGACCTGCGCGGCCAGTGGGGAACGCCGGAGCGTGTGGAGACGGTGCGCTGGGAGTGTCCGGAGCTGACGCTCATTGGCTTGCTCAAGGCACCGGACACCTCCGCCACGGGCGAGGACGTTGCGCTCACGCTCCCCTTCCGCGGGCATGTGTACGACGTCCTCGCCGGCAAGCACATCGGCGTCACGCCCCGCGTGGCGACACACCTGGGCCCCGGAGACGTGCGCCTGTATGCGATCACGAAGCTGCGGGCCGAGCCCCCGCGGATCCTGCGCGGCGGGCGTGGCGCACCGGGTGAGCTCGCCTTCCGGATCGCTCCGCCCGACCCGCAGGGGGTGCCCGCGGTCGCGGTCTACCACATCGCGGTGACCGACCCCGCCGGCAACCTCTACCCGGCGGCCGGCGCCAATCGCATCGCTCCGCCGACCGGCATTGACTATGTGGTGCCGCTGGATCTTGAGCCCACCCCGGGCCAGTGGACCCTCACCGCCACCGACGTCGCGACGGGACAGGCTGCGCGCACGCACTTCACGATCCGGCCCCGCTGAGCGCGGGATGCTGCCCACAATCGCGCCTCGGGAGAAGCCATGCTCACCCTGGAAGATGTCGTGGCAGCTCGCAGCCGCATCGCGGCTCTGATCCGAGAGACGTGTGTGTTGGAGGTCGGCCGGCTCGCGGACACCTCCACCCGCCTGCTGCTGAAGCTGGAGAGCCTGCAGTTCACGGGCTCGTTCAAGGTGCGCGGCGCCGCCAACTGCCTGGCGCTGCTGAGCCCCGAGGAGCGCGCGCGGGGGGTCATTGCCGCGTCGGCGGGCAACCACGCGCAGGGCCTCGCCGCGGCCGCACGCAGCACAGGCGTCGCCGCCACCATCGTCATGCCGGAGCCCACCCCCCTGGTGAAGGTGGACCGCACGCGCCAACTGGGAGCCACGGTCGTGCTGGCGGGCACCAGCTTTGAGCAGGCCCTCCAGGCCGCCCGCGCACTGGAGGCCGAGCAGGGCCTCGTCTTCGTCCACCCGTTCGCCGATGAGCGTGTCATCGCCGGCCAGGGGACCCTCGCGCTCGAGATCCTCGAGCAGGCCCCCGCAGTGACGAGCGTCATTGTCCCGGTCGGCGGCGGCGGCCTCGCCGGCGGCGTTGCCCTCGCCCTCAAAGAGCGTGCGCCCCACGTCACGGTCTACGGTGTTCAGACGGCGGCGATGCCCGCGATGGCGCGCTCGCTCCACGAGGGACGCGCAGTCGCGGTGCCCGCCCGCCCCACCATCGCCGAGGGGATCGCCGTCGGCCAGCCCGCCGAGCTGAACCTCGCGCTGCTGCGCCGCTACCTCGACGACATCGTCGCGGTCGACGAGGCCCAGATCGCGACGGCGATGCTGCGGCTGCTGGAGGATCACAAGCTGGTGACCGAGGGCGCCGGGGCGGCCCCCTTCGCCGCGCTCGACGCCCTCGCCGAGCGCCTCGGCGAGTGTGTGGTGCTGATCGTCAGCGGAGGCAACGCGGATGTCACGACACTGGGGACGGTGATCGATCGCGGCTTGGCGCAGGCCGGGCGCTCGGTCCGCCTGCTCGTCGACCTGCCGGATGTGCCCGGGGCGCTGGCCGGCCTGGCCGCGGTGCTCAGCGCCGTCCGGGCCAACATCCTGGAGATCTTCCACAATCGGCAGACCGGCAACGTCGAGGTCGGCCAGGCCGAGGTCGAGCTGGTGCTCAGTACCCGCGGCCCCGCCCACGTCGAGGAGATCCTGCAACTGCTCTGCGTGAAGGGGTACAACGCCCGCCGCCATGCCGAGTAGGGCTGTCCGCACGGCCCCGGGCGAGGACCGTGCCGTCGGCACCGTCCCGAAGCACCGTCAAGGCCGCCGTTCGCTACGCTCCTACGCTCCTACGCTCCTACGCTCCTACGCTCCTACGCTCCTACGC
>CAZIWQ010000079.1:0-4006 GCA_964542355.1 uncultured Armatimonadia bacterium | reverse complement strand
CCGTTGCCGGCACGAGTTCGCGCAGCTTGATGATCCACGCGATCATCTGCTCCCGCAGCGCATCGAGGTCCCCGGTGACATCCATCCCGGCGACAAACGCCTGCGCCTTGTCAGCCGCCGCCGCCGCGTTGGGACCGGCCTGCCGTGCGGCGGCGATGGCCTGCCGCAGCGTGCCCAGGTACCGCAGATCATCGATCCCCTCCCGGTAGCCCTCCCACTGCACGGTGTCGATCAGCCCATCGACTGTCGGGTAGACGAAGTTGTGCTGGCGATAGTGGCCGATGCTGAAGTCGTTCCAGCCATGGTAGAAGATGTAGGTCATCCCGCCGTCGTAGTCGTTGGCTGCCAGCAGGAGACCGAAGTTGCGGCGATAGGTCTCCGGCTCCTCGATGCCGGACTGGGTGTTGGCGTAGCAGAAGATGCGGTGGGCCTTGCTGTGCCACTGCGCGGCTTCCTCTCTCGTGGGGTCGCCATAGCATACCAGGAGGTCCTGCAGATCGCCGACGCGGGGGAAGTTGCTGCGCGGTGATCCCGCGACGAACACCTTGCCCCCGGCCGCGTGCACCCGTTCCCAGTCGGCGCGCTGGGCCGTGAGTGCGTCCCCCGAGGCCTCGTCCTGTCCGTAGAAGTAAACCTGGGAGTAGCCGAAGCTGTGGGCCAGGTCGATGACCTGGCGGAGCTGGTCGGTCGGCATGCGCGTGCCGCCCACCAGGTAGTAGAGGTTGGTGTTCTTCATGCCCACTTCCTGGCGCAGCTTCAGCTCCAGGGGCAGCAGGCCGGAGTCGAACCGCACCCCGACCGTCGGGTTATCCACGCCGTGAGCCAGCAGGTTCCTCAGCTCGGCTCGGAACTGGTCCGGGCTGCGCTTGGCATGCTGCACCGTGCCGCTCCCCTGCGTGTCGAGCGTGATGCCCCAGTGGTAGTAGATGCTCGACTCCAGCGGGTTCGCTGCCAGCTCGAAGGGGAGCACCTCCAGCTTCAGCGTCAGCCTCGCGAGCACCGCTCCCACCGACCACAGCTCGATGGTGCCCTGATACACTCCGGGCTGTGCGTCGGTGGGTACATGCACCGTGACCCAGAACTGGCGAGCGACGCCGGGGCGCAGCGTGAGCGGCTGCAGCTCGCGAGCGTCGCGGATCGGCATCGCGTCGGAGGAGACGTCGCGCTCCTCGGGCGTGGTCTCGTTACTGCTGATCCACAGCCACTTGCGCTCGCCGCTCGGGAAGCCGAGCTTGACGAAGTTCTCGCGGTTGACCTCATCAACCCGCACGAGGTCGTCGTCCTTGAGGAGTAGCTCGGGGGTCAGGAGGCGCAGGCCCTGGTTGATCGGGAACCGCCCGCTCCCCCCGCTCTGGAACCAGCACTTGACGGTGCGCAGGTCGACGGCGGTGGCGGCGATCGTGCCTGCGGCCCCCTTGAGGTCGGAGACGCGCGGCTCGAGGCGGACCGTCTGATCCAGCCCATAGACGGCGAAGGAGGCCGGCTCGTACTCGCCCCGGCACGCGCGCACGGAGAGTAGCTCATCGAGCTGCCGGGGTGGGTCGGGCGCCGGCAAGAGCTTGTGGTTGGTCATCGGCCGCACGGCCCATGCCAGCAGGCGCTGTCCGGGCCGCGCCAGCTTCCGCATCGCCTGTGCCACCTCGATCTTGCGCACCGCTTGGTCCAGGTCGACGCCGGCCCGCTCGAGGCGGCCCAGGGCCGCCTGGCCGACTCCGAGCAGCTCGCCGAAGCGCGCGGGCCCGAGTGGGGCCGGGCTGCCGGCCGCCGCCCGCACTGGCGTCAGGTCGGTCTCGATCGCGGTCAATGTCTCGTTCAGGCGCTGCGCCGCCGCAGCATCGATCTGCGCGCGCTCGCGCACCCGCCGTGCCCCCGCATCCCACGGCTGCACGATCTCGCGCGTCAGCATCTGGGCGAAGTGGTCGTCGAACACCAGGGCGGCGAAGGCCGTGGTGCGATGGAAATCCTCGCCGGTGGGCGACCACGAGCTGAGCTCCAGCTTCCCGCCCGCATTGCGCTGGCGGTCGATGTTGAACGACCACAGGGCGCCCGGTGCCGGGCTCCCCCCGAGGGTAGTGAAGGGGATGGTGATCGTGAGCAGCCACCGGTCGGCGCCACGCGTAGGCCGCACCGTCCACACGCCGTCCCACCCCACGCCGCCACGGCCCTGCTCCTCGAACCGGGTGCCCAGGGCGTTCGTAGCGAAGTGGAAGTACCTGCCCTCGCCGGCCTGTGGCTTGAGGAAGACCTCGACACAGTCGTCGGCAAACACGCCGCCGTCGTGCTCGGAGCAGCGGGCCCGCAGATCGCCCATGCGCGGCTCGAGGCACTCCACGAGCACGTACAGGCTCGTCGCATCGTGCGCGACCGCGGCCCGCGTCGGCACCGCAGCCGGCTTGCCGGTGCTGGCGGTGAACCCCTGCATTACGCTCGGCGCCGGGAGGGCCTCCAGCGAGGCGGGCGCTGTGCCATCCCCGCCCAGGCGCGGCGACTGGTAGACCGGCGGGCCGGCGTGGACGCCGGCCCCCACGGCCAGGCACGCGGCGACTGCCGCCAGCATCTTCCACAGGCCGGACGTGAACGTGTACACGTGGGAAGCCATGGATGTTCCCCTGCTTTCAGAGAGTTGGGTGGACAAGGCAGCGATGGGCGTCAAACCATCGGCGCCGGGATACGCGACAACGTCCGGTTCGGGAAGTCAGCAGCGCTCGCACCGATGTGCTCTCAGGAGCCCCTAGAAGAGCGGCCGAAAAGCCGTTTTGAGGCCGCGAAGCCACGCCAGAATGGCTCTGGAGGGCACTCAGTTGGCCGCTACGCCTCGGGGGCCGGCCGGATGTGGCCTTTTCGGCCGGACCCCTGGGCTCCGTCAAGGCCGCTGTTGTTGGCCGTGAGTCGTGTGGTCCGGAGGACCATTGTTCCCGCACAGCGGGACCCCTCAGCGATGCGCTTCAGCGCATCGATAGCGCCGCCCGGTCGTCTGCGCCCGCGAGGGCGCTCGGCCCCCGGAGGGGGCCCCACGCACCTTGCGTCGCGAGCGCCGGCTCCCCGCCTTAGGGCCTGTCGGCCGAGCGCCCTCGCGGGCGCATTCTTGGTTGCCGCGGGATTCCACGGGCTGAAGCCCGTGGCTGAGTGACCCCGCTTCGCGGGGCCGATCATCCTTCGGATGAGACGACGACGGCAGCGTCGCCGACGCGTCCCGCCCGCCGCGAGTAGCATCGGATAGTTCCCCACCGGGAAGGCCTGCTCCTTGTCGGGAAGGCCCCGGGCCGACGGGCGGCGAACCGCCATGTTCACCCTCGCGCTCCGCCGGCGGGGGGCGATCGTGGTGAGAGGAGCCGCACCTGACCATGCGTGTCGGATTCGCTGAAGTGGACATCACCCCCGCACCGGGGACACGGAAGATCGGGTGGCTGCGCGAGATCGTCGGCGACGAAGCGCTGGACCCGCTGTCTGCCCGCGCGGCGGTGCTCGAGTGCGACGGCAGACGAGTGTGCGTTGTGCAGCTTGACACCCTGTCGGTCCGCTGGAGTCACGTGGACCACATCCGGCGGGAGGCCGCCGGCCGCTGGGGCATTGACCCCGGCTGCATCCTGGTCACAGCGACACACAACCACGCCGGGCCCGCGGTCGCCACCTGTGGTGAGTCGCGGCGGGACGAGGCCTACGTCAGCTCGTTCCTGGACAAGGTCATCGGGGTCATCGGGCAGGCGCTCGAGTGCCGCCAGGAGGGCGCGATCGGTCTCGGGAGCTGCTGCGAGTTCGCGGTCGGCTACAACCGGCGGATCATCATGCGCGACGGCACGGTGCGCACCCACGGGAGCTTCAGCGACCCGGCGGCCCTGTGCTTCGAGGGCCCGATCGACCCGGAGGTGGCAGTGCTCGCGGCCCGCGACGCGGGCGGGCGCCTGCTCGGGGCCCTGGTGAACTTCGCCTGCCATCCCACCGAACACGGGCCCGGTACGGAGTTCTCGGCCGGCTATCCCGGCGTGCTGGCGAACGAGATGAAGCT
>CAZIWQ010000078.1:2897-12591 GCA_964542355.1 uncultured Armatimonadia bacterium | reverse complement strand
GCAGGGGAAGAGGGTGACCTCGCTCCCCGCCACGAGCGCGCGCGACGGTTGGCACCCGCTCGGGATCGGGAACCGGAGGGCCGCCTCGCATTGGAGGTCTCTCATACAGGTGACGGTGACACGGATGGTGCTGACGCCCCCCGTTTGAGCCCGCGACTGATGCAGGATGATCGAGCGCCGGCTCTGCCACAACTGCAGCCGCGAGTGGCGGAGCGCCTCGTAGTCCCCGGGCCCCGCCCATGCGAAGAGGATGACCGAGTCCGCGAGGTCGCGCTCGGTATCGCGCGATATCATGTGGCAGGGGAAGCCCGGGAAGGGGAAGCCCTCCTGCCGCCTCAGCCCCAGCTCACAGAGCTTGACCAGCTTGCAGAAGGCCGAGTCGGCCCGGGCCGGCGGGCTCGTCAGCAATCGACCCTCGACGAGCTCCCATAGGTTCTTCGTCTCGGTGACGAACGATAGTGCGTGCACAGCGTGATAGCCGTAGTCGAGCTGCATCGCCGGCCACGTCCGCCCACGGAGGCCATAGATGCCCCGGTCGTGGTAGCGCGCATAGTACTCCCCGGACAGGACGCGGCTTTGCATGCCGCCCGCCGCGTCCTCCCCATCACCCAGCAACCCGCGAGCCCGCAGGGACCGCAAGCTCGGAGCGAGGCTGTCGAGGTGGTAGAACCCCTGGCTCTCCGCGAAGTCCACCATCTGTTCGGCGAGGAGCTGGGTTGGCGCCTCGTCGAAGTCCTCCTCCTGGACGGGATGCGCGATCAAGTAGTCTCCGTCGCACTCGCGAGGGTCCGTGGCGTCCGGGTCGTGGCAGCAGAACGTGTGGTTGTCCACCCATACCTCGGGGGCATAGCGGCGGAGGACTCCCTGTGCGATCGCCTGGAGGTCGGGTTGGCCCATACCATCGAGCAGCCATTCCCGGTTCACCAGTAGGTCTCGTGGGTCGCCCAGGAACGGGTTCATGAAGGGGACGATGAGGAAGACGTAGTGGCGCAGGAGGCCCCCGCCGTCACCGAACAGGAGGTGGCGGAGGAAGCGCAGCACGCTGACCGTGCCACCGGCCTCGCGGTTGTGCAGGCGCGCGCTCAGGAACACCACCTGCTTCTCACGCTGCGGGACGCTGCAGTCGGTGACCGTCAGCAGGAAGATGTCCCGGCCGGTGTGGGGGCAGGTGTACAGGCTCCCGAGCTGCACCCGCTCCGGACACAGGTCTGCGAGAGCACGAGACAGGGCTGCCACGTTCATCCAGGTGGGAGGAAGCTCGTGAGGGTCCAGGGCGTAGGTGAGGTCGACGCGTTCGAGTACCCGCGTACGTCTGCCTTGCCGCTCCACGACCTCGTAGTAGCCGGTCTGCTTGCGGGGTAGCTCGAACATCCCGCCCCATCGACCGGCACCGGCCTGCCAGGTGAGCTCGCCGGCGACATCGCCCCGGACGGCCAGACCGCTTCCCGATTCAGCCTCGCACGACAGGACCACGAAGGAGCCTTCCGCTACCTCACGCTTGTCCGCTGCAAGCTTCGGGGGCGCATCCATCAGATCAACTCCATAGGTGGCGTCGCGGCTTCAGTACGGCTTCTGGGCCGCTCTTCCAGTATGGCCAGGTCGATGGCCACGACCGCGCCCTGGAAGCCCTGCACGATGGCGTCACAGGCCTCCAGATTGCTGTCGCGGGCTCTCGCCATCTGCTCGTGCCACATGTAAGGCATCGTGAACTGCGGTCCTCCGGCGACAAGGGCGAGGCAACACCCGAGAAGGTTCGCGGCGCAGACGCAGGGACCTCGACGGACCCGGCAGTACGCTGGCAAGCCGCCGCTGTGCGAGAGCACCGCAGGGGGAACTGCGGTCGCATCCGGACGTCTGCGCCCGCACGCCCGCGGGCGGCGACAGGTCTCCGGAGCTCGGGCGGCGAAGTGCCACTCGCGATGGATAGCGACTCACAGGGCATGCAGCGAGTGCCCCACCAACGGAGGACGATCCCGATGAAGAACCGCAACCCGCTGTTGCTGTGCGCCGGCCTTGCCATCCTCCTGCTGGCGTGCCATCTCGCCATTGGCGACGGTGACGCGCCGCAAGTCATGGTGAACGAGCAAGGGGTCTGGTATCGCGCGGACGTGCAGGTCAACCAGGACACCTTGGGGCACACCGTGCGGGTGGTGCAGGGCGCCCTGGTGGATGTCACGCTGGCCGAGAACCCAACCACGGGATACACGTGGCGCTGCACGTGGGAGCCGACGGCCGCAGTGACGCTGGTGCGTAGCGCCTTCGTGCGCCCAACCACCGGCCTGGTGGGCGCGGGCGGCGTGCGCCACTTCCTGCTGCTGGTCAGCCAGCCGGGGAAGATCCGGGTCACGCTGCAGCACGGCCAGTGGTGGGATCGCGGCCAGCGGCAGCAGGCCAAGCGCTTCACGATTGAGGCGACCGCGGCGGCCACGCCCGGTGGCGAGTGATGCGTCGCGCCGATCTCATCACTCATCGCTTCTCGCACTGTCCCCGCCTGCTCCGACGGCCGCCATGACGAAGGAGACGAGACATGGACCGCCGCGCATTCCTGCTAACGACCGGTGCCGCTGCCGGCACCGTGCTGCTGCCTCCGAGCCTGCAGGCCGCCGAAGCCACGCGAGGGGAGAACCCCATGACGGGCCGACCGTTGGTATTCAACCAGGACTGCAACGACGTGGACTCCACGGCCGCGGCGGCGCCTCCGGGCAAGCGACAGCAGTTCATCCGCGACTGGTACCGCCGGGCGTTCGCGGCCGGCGCGGGGGTCTTCATCGCCGATGTCACAACCGGACCGGTGGTGGAGACGAAGGACACGCCCACGGGTGAGGTCATTGGCGCGCGGTTCCCACCGGAGGTGCGCAAGACGATCAAGTGGCAGCAGACGATCCAGGAGCTGTTCGCCGAGGGCACCGACGTCCTCCGCCTCGCCTGCGAGGAGGCACGCCGGGCCGGGGCGGTGATCCTCGGCGGCGCGCGGATGAGCGATGCGCACCATGGCACGAAGTGGCAGGCACAGTCGGACAACCCGCTCTACCCGCAGATCGTCATGGACCACCCCGAGTGGTGCAACACCTGGCGGGACGGCAGCCGCCGGCGCAGCAGCCGGTGGCCGCGTGCCTCGGCCACGAAGAGCCACTGCCCCATCACGGCCAGCGCGCCCGGCTGCATGCCCCCGGGGGCATCGCCACTGCTCATGACCGGCGCACGCTCGCCCGTGGCGGCCGCCAGCGACGCCACGGTGCCCGCCGCGCGGTCCGCTACGAGCGCTTGCCCCCCGGTCGCGGCAAGTCCGGCGATCTCCTGCCAGCCCGCTGCGGACTCCCAGACGACAGTGCCATCCAGGCGCAACGCCGTCACGCGCGTGGCCGTCGCGACAAAGAGCATGGTCTCGTCGGCACTCGCCGCCAGCGCCACCAGCGCCTCAGGCCTGAGGGTTGGCGGCAGAGCCAGTGCCACAGGTGGCTGCGCGAAGTCGCTCAGCCAGAAGACCTGCAGCTTGTCACCGTCGAGCACGAAGGCCCGTGCCGGGCCGCAGGCGAGCAGCCGGGGCGATGTGAGTGCCCCCTCCGGCGTCAGCCGGAGCCACGGCTTCTCTGCCCACGCCACGTGGTCGGGGTCGAAGCGCCACAGCGCCTTCGTCGTCGCATCGAGGACGAGATAGCCGTCCCCCATCCACGCCAGTCCCAGTGCCTTCCCCGACCACCCGTTCGCTACGCGCCACGGCTCATTGGCCTGTGATGACAGGGGCGCGCCCGGCTCGTCGTCGGCCCACAGTCGCGCGCAGCGTTGGGAGTTCTCCACGAGCGCCAGTACGGCCCCGTTCTCCTCCGCCGCCAGCAGGCTGACGCCGCCCAGGCCGCCGACACGCACCCCTGTCGGTCGACCGTCGGGGCCGAACTGCACCAGTCCCTGGGCGCACGCCACCCACGTGCCATCGCGATTCGTTGCCGCGCCCGTCGGGTAGTAGGTGAAATGGCCCTGCGGGGGGCGGCAGCCGGACGTGGCGGGACGCAGGGCCTGCCCGGCGCCGCTGACATCCAGCCACCACAGGCCGTCCTCCGCCGCGAGCATGAGCGCCGCAAACCCCGCTCTCGTCTCCCGGGGCTGCGTGTCTCCCGGAGCAAACCGCAGGAGCTTCATGTTGGGATAGTAGGTGCCGATCCACAGCTCGCCTGTCTGCGGATCGCAGCCGACGGCGCGGTAGTCCCAGTCCTTGCCGGGCGTTAGCCTGAGCCGGTCCGCCCCCCGGGTTCCGTCCGCCTGCCACTGCCGCACCCGGCCATCGCGGTACAGGGCGATGAGCGCGCCGTCGCGGCCGGAGGCGAACTCAGTGGGCCCCCGCCCGTCGACGCGTGCATCACACAGTGTGCGGCTGGTCTTGCTCGTGAGGTTAAGCTCATGGAAGCGCCCCTCGTGGTCCAGGCAGACGACGCGCCGACCGTCACCTCGCGCCAGCCGCATCCCCGCCGGCAGGGGCACGGCCTCCAGCAACTTGCCCGTGCGGTCGAGGTGGTAGGCACGCTCGCCCACCACAGCCCACAGGTCGCCGTTGTCCTGCCGGGCCACGCCGGCGCAGCCGATCCAGGGAAGAGGGTCGGCCTCCGCCGGCTGGCTCTGCCCGAGAACTGCCACCGCTCGGCCCGTCGCACCCGGGTCTGCAGGCACGGGGAGCGTGGCCCGCGCCGCTGCGTTGTCCACCAGTACGAGACGCCCGAACTGCGTCGCGTCCTTCACGGGAGTGATGCCCCCAAACAGGCCGAGGGCCTGCGGGTCAAGCTGCTCAGGAGCGTCGCGATCATTGACAGTCAGGGCGAACCCGATCTCGCGCGCGGCGGGCGGCTGGGCGGCACGTCCCAGCAACCCCCAGGGCAGCATCGCCTCGTAGCTGAGCCCGTCGGAAGTCCGCCTGACGGCCAGCCGTGCCGACCGGGCGTCCAGCAGCCCCACCGGTAGCCGCTCCGGGTCGCATGTCCGGGTGCGGTACACCTGTGGCCCGGCCGGGGTCAGGGCCAAGTCCACTTCGGTGTCGCCACGGCCGGCGGTGTCGGCCAGCAGGTTACCGGTTGCCTCCCGTTGGCGCCCTGGCGCCATGTCCAGCCCAACCTGGAGGCAGTCGCCCTGCCAGGTATCGAAGCCTGTCTTCTGCTGCACGAAGTGGTCATCGCGGACCGCGACGGCCAGATAGAGGCCCCGCTCATCCCAGGCCAGGCGCACGGTGGCATCGAGGTCCGCGGGACCCCGGTAAAGCTGCGGCTGGCGCACCAGCCGCGCCCGGCCGCGCAGGACCATGACGTCGGGCGTAGCACCCGTGGCGGCCGGGGCCGGCCAGTCACTGAGGTCCCCATCCACCGTCAGCGCTCCCGCGCGCGGCACGTCGGTGAAGGCCAGGGGCTCGACCCGCTCAACCGGCAGCGCTTCGGCGGGGCGCGCTGTCACCTCCACCCGGTAGTTGCGCCCCGGCTCCAGGAGGGCCTCGGGGAGAGCCAGGGCCACCTCTGTCGCCTGGCGGGCAGGCACGCTGAAGGCCGCCTCGGCTCGCCCATGGGGCACGCCACGGAGGCGTACACACACTCGCCCCGTCGCCGGCCGGTCGCGGCGGTTCACCAGCCGCACGGCCACCCGCTGTGCGCCGAGGGGACGTGCCCCCTCCACGCCGAGAGGCTCACTCACGCGCACCAGGGCCGAGGTCGTTCCCCACAGGCGCTCACCGGTGGCGGCCGTGAGACGCAGATGCAGCATGCCGGCTCCCATCGCGGGGGGAACGGCAAGCGGTACGGTGACTTTCGTGCCCTCTCCGGCCTTGAGCGTGACGTGCTGCGAAGCGTCGGCCAGGCCCATGGCAGCGCCACCGGTGACGGTCAGCACTGCGGTCCCGTCCGCGCCGGCCGGCGGCGTCAGCACGGCTTCCAGCGTCACTGTGTCACCGGCCAACACGGCGAGCGTGTTCGCCTGCAGCGCGATCGGCCGCCTCGCGTTGCTGCCCCACAACGCCGGGTCGACCCCGCGCACGTACTGCACCGCCGGCCCGAGTGTCAGGGCCAGCATGCCGCCGGTGACCGGTGCCGGGGAGGCATTGCCCATCCAGTCGAAGACCTCGATGGGCCCGGTCCCCACCGGCAAGCGGATGGGCTGCGGCGTTGTGCCGGTGTCCCACAGCGCCAGGGTCACGCGCTCGTCGCGCTCGAAGGCATAGCCGAGGGTGGCGGGCCCCAGGCCTTCGACCGGGCCGACGGTGGCGTGGCCCTCGAGGAGCATGGTCATCGCCGCGAACGCGCCCGCCACCGGCTTCGGGCCGACGACGCCGGGGCCCCAGGGCTGCCTGGCAATGACGAGATTGTGGAAGAACCCGTAACCGGGTTCTCCCGGGTAGTCGCACGAGTAGAACGAGAAGTTGCACTTCATCCCCTCGCCCACGCAGATGAGTGAGCTACGCACGAGCCACCGGGCTTGCTCGCGCTCGCGGTCGCGGGCGCCACCCGTCGGGTAGCCCTGCTCCGTGCCGATGATGGCGAGGTCGCGCCCGGCGTAAGTGCGGATGATCTCCTGCAGCTCCCGCACGTTCTGCACGAGGCCGTGCTCCTCGGGCGGTTGGGCGATGTACGGGTGGATGCACAGTGCGTCGAGGCATCTGCCGAGGCCCTTGCGCAGCAGGCGCTCGTTCCACGCCAGGTCCCCACCGCTGATGCCTGCGCCGGTGGGGCCGATGACGACGGCCTGCGGGTCGCTCGCGTGCAGCGCCGGATAGGCCGCCTCGTAGACCCGGATCAGATCCTCGTCGGAGCCCTCGAAACCCCACGGGTAGACCGGCTCCCAGGTGACCTGGTAGTAGTGGTGTGGCAGGTGGGCGTAATCCTCCGAGGCGGCCTTGCCGACTGCGCGGCAGTAGTCGCCGAAGGCCTGCAGGTCGCCGACCACGCCCTTGACCGGCTGACCGTCCTTCATCCGCTGTGCGTACCGGGGGATGTGCCCGATGAGGCAGAAGACGGGCATGACGTTGAGCCGGCGGTCGGTGGCTCGCGCGGGAGCGGGTTGCCGGGGGTCGCGGCGGGCCCGCTGCTCGGCCAGTTGGCCGGGCCGGTCCGGCTCCGCCCGGCCCCAGTCATACTCCCCGAGCACCCAGTTCACTCCCAGCAGGTCGCGCAGGTCGCAGGAGGTCGGCCAGCCGCCCTGCAGCCCGAAGCGCCCCGCCTCGCCCGGTCGCACGCGGCCGGCCGGATCGGTGACGATGAGGTAGGTCAGGTATCCGGCCTCACGGCTACCGACGGCCGGCAGGCTCTCGCCCGTGGACAGCCGCGCGGTCACCTGCACGTACCCCAGGCGGTCGCTGCGGCCGGCCACGGTGCCCTCCCACCGCCCCTGCGCGCCGGCGGCGACAGGCACGGTGTCGTTCGCCAGCGGGACGTCAGCCGCGTCCGACTGGACGACAGACAGCGCAACGCCCGCCTGGCCCGGCTGCAGGCCCTCGACGCGGAAGTGCAGCACCACCGGCTCGCCACGCACGAAGACGCTGTAGGTGGGCCGTGAGGTCTCGCCCGTGAGGGTCGCAGCAGCGAGGGGCACGGAGGCAACCAGCGACAGCAACGTCGCGAGGCCAAGACTTCGCAGGGCCCATCGGTGTTGGCCGGTCACCGTTGTAGGGCGGGCGGACATGAGAAGCACTCCTCGCAGTGGTTGGCCGTGACCCCGTCCCCCTGCCGGTGCCCGGCACCCGCCGTCTCACATGGTCTCCCGTTCGCGTGCTCCTGCCCATGCACCTCCGACCGTGTACAGACACCTCTCCCTCCTGCACGGTTGGTCTAGCGCCCACAGCCAACCATGCTGTGCTGTAGACAGGAGACGATACCGAGGCCAACGACTGCAGTGCGTGCCGCACAGGCAGCCCGGGCCACTCTCCGCCAGTTGGCGACTGCGAGTGCGGCACGTCGCGACAGTCGCGGGCACCAGTCGGTGGGTCTCGCACCTGGCTGCGAACGCCGCCATCTCGAGCTCAGACGCCATGGGGGAGCAGCAGGAGGTCGAGGGTGGCGCCACGAATCGGTACTGCGACACTGCAGGCAGTTGGGTTCGGTGTCCCCGGAACTCAGAAGGAGGGTGCCATGCAAGGGGAACGGGAGCCGCGTGGCGGGGGAAGCCGGCGGAAGCGGTTCTGGATGCTGTGCGGGGTCGTCGTCCTGCTGCTCGCAGGATCTGCCCTGCTGGGTCTGGTACGAGCCTTCGGCGTTGAGATGCTGTTCGGGGCGGCCCAGGAGGGCCAGACCGCGTTCGCCTCGCTGCTGCTGAGGTGCGGGGTCGACGTCAACGCGCGCGACGCGGCAGGCTACACGCCGCTGCGCTGGGCCGCAAGCGAGGGGCACACTGACACCGTCGCACTGTTGCTGGACAGGGGCGCGGATGCCGACGCGCGGGACAGGGACGACGTCAGGCCGCTGCACAAGGCTGCGGCCGGGGGCCACACCGAGACCGCCAGGCTGCTGCTAGAGCGCGGCGCCGACGTGAATGCGGAGGACGATCAGGGCAAGACGCCGCTGCACTGGGCCGCAAGCGAGGGCCAGGCCGGCACCGCCGCGCTGTTGCTGGACAGGGGCGCGGATGCTGACGCGCGGGACGGGGAGGGCGGCACGCCGCTGAGCCGGGCGGTCGAGAACGGCCACACCGCGACCACGAAGCTGCTGCTGGCTCGCGGGGCAGACGCCAATGCGAGAGACAACGGCGGCCGCACACCGCTGAGCTGGGCCGCCAGCTGCGGGCACACTGACACCGTCGCGCTGCTGCTGGATCGCGGGGCCCACGTCACTGCAAAGGACAGTGTCGGCGGCACGGCGCTGCACGAGGCGGCTGAGTTGGGCCACACCGCGATCGCGAAGCTGCTGCTGGATCGCGGGGCCGATGTCAATGCCCACGGCTGGGCTGGCCGTACGCCGCTGCACCTGGCGGCCTCCAGGGGGGATACCGCGACCGCGAAGCTGCTGCTGGCTCGCGGGGCGGACGTCAATGCCAGGGACGATCAGGGCGAGACGCCGCTGTCCTGTGCGGCCGGCAATGGCGAGACCGCAACCGTCAAGTTCCTGCGGCAGCATGGCAGCGGCCCGCCAACGCTCCACGAAGCCGCAAGCGTCGGGTGGACCGAGGAGATCCGCCGCTTGCTGGACGACGGCGCTGACGCAACCGCGAAGGACGCTGACGGCGCTACACCACTCCACAGGGCGGCCCATGGGGGCCACTGCGAGAGTGCGAAGCTCCTGCTGGACAGGGGTGCCAAAGCGAACGCAAAGGACAATGCCGGCACGACGCCGCTGCACGAGGCGACCCTCTGGGGCCACAGCGAAAGCGCGAGACTCCTGCTGGACAGGGGCGCCGACGTGAACGCGAAGGACAAGGACGGTGCGACGCCGCTACACGGCGCGGTCCACTTCGACAACACCGCGGCCGTCAGGCTGCTGCTGGACCGCGGGGCGGATATCAATGCGAAGGATGGTGACGGCCACACGCCGCGGTATCTGGCGGACAGGAGGGAAGGGAGCGATAGCGCCGAGCTCTTGCGGGAGCGTGGTGGGGTGGAGTAGGGCATCTCCCGCTACTGCGGGATGCGCTCTACTTCGCGCCGCCACGCTCGCGCAGGAGGTCCGCGGTCGCGGCGTGGCCATCCCGGACCGCCCAGCGCAGCGGCGTCGAACCGTCCTTGTCCTTTGCGTTGACG
>CAZIWQ010000078.1:0-2887 GCA_964542355.1 uncultured Armatimonadia bacterium | reverse complement strand
CGCGCGCAGGTACTCGGCGACTGGCGGCAGCGCCTTCTTCTCGGAGTCCATTGCCCACGTCTCCTCGCCGCGCGAGAGCACGGACCCGAGGACGCTGTCGCCGTCCTTGTCCTTTGCGTTGACGTGTGCGCCGTGGTGCAGTAGCAGCTTGACGAGCTGTGTGTCACCATTGCTGACGGCACAGTGCAGCGGCGTACGGCCGTGCTTGCCCGTCGCATTCGCATCGGCTCCGTGCTCCAGCAACAGCTTTGCGGCCTCGGTTCGGACGTGCTCGGCCGCGCAATGCAGCGGCGTGTCGCCGCGGACGCCCTTCGCGTTGACGTCCGCGCCCTTGCGCAACAGCAGCTTGATGATCGCGGTGTTCCCCACCTTGGCCGCCGCGTGCAGCGGCGTCTCGCCGCCTTCGCCCTTGGCGTCCACCCTCGCACCCTTGCTGAGCAACAGCGTCACGGTCTGGACGGAGCCCTCACTGGTCGCCGCGTGCAGGGGCGTATTGCCGCCACCGCCCGTCGCGTTCACGTTCGCGCCCCGCTCCAGCAGCAGTTCTGCGACCTCCGAGCTCCCTGCAATGGCCGCTGCGTAGAGCGGCGTCGAGCCGTCCTCGGCCTTGGCGTCTACTTTCGCGCCTCTGCTGAGCAACAGCTCCAGGGTCTCGATGCTGACCTCACGGGCCGCCACGTGCAGGGGCGTCCAACCGTCCTGGTCCTTCGCGTTTGCGTCCGCACCCCGATCGAGCAGCAGCCTGGCGAACTCGGTGCTCTGTATGTCGGCCGCCGCGTGCAGCGGCGTGGTTCCGTCATTGGCCTTTGCGGTCACGTTCGCGCCTCTGTCCAGCAGTAGCTTCACGATCTTGGTGTCGCCAGACTGGGCTGCATGACGCAACGGTGTATGGCCTTCCGTGTCCTCTGCGTTTGCGTCGGCGCCTCTATCCAGCAGCAGCTTCACGATCTCGCGACAGCGGTCACCGACCGCCTTGTGGAGCAGCGTCGCGCCGCCCTTGCCCTTCGTGTTCACGTCAGCGCCCCTGTCCAGCAGCAACTCCGCGGTCTCGACCTGGCCATCGCGGGTCGCCACGGCCAACGGTGTATCGCCCTCGATGTCTCTGGCGTTGAGGTCCGCCCCGTGCGCCAACAGCAGCCTGGCCGTCTCGGCTCCTTCGCACCTGGCCGCCAAGTGCAGCGGCGTCATGCCCGCCTCGTCCTTCGCGTTCACGTCCGCCCCGAGCATCAGTAGCCGCCTCGCGGTTCGGGTGTCGCCTCTCGCGGCCGCCTCGCGTAGCTGCGTACCGTCACCGGGAGCTCTGGCCGCCGGATAGCGTCCTCCCAGCAGGAGGATGGACACCAGGGCAGCAGACGCGATGGACGCCAGGACAACAAGCACGATGGTGACTCTCCGGCGCACGTTCCTCACTCCCTCGCCGGCCGCCAACGTTGCGAACACCCAACGCTGTTCTGAGACTAGATTCGCCGGCCCTACGCGAGCGCCTGCCTGAACGCAGCCCCCGTGTTCTGGGGACACCATGCTCAGCTCCCCCCGAGCGGCTCGCACGCGTAGCCACCTCGGCCTCCGCTGCCGAATGCGTGGCTGGGGGAGCGGCCAGTCATGGCGATCTGCGCCTGACGCTGAGAGCGCCGTCAGTCCGGGCCGGCAGGCAGGCTGCCATGGCCCGCATGGCGAACCTGAGTGTTGGGTGGGTTCCTGCCCGGCCGACAGGGCAAGGACGCGCACGCCATACTGCGATTCGCCAAAGGGAGGCAGAGGCAATGAATACGAAACCCGAGGAGCCCCAGGACGCGACGCAAGGTGGGGAGCCCGAAGGCACAACCGAACCTGAGCAGCCCCAGGGCGCAGGAGCTGTGCTGGCGGAAGCCGCCGGATCGGGGTTCTTCGCAGGTCTGGTGGGGGGCGTGGCGGCCAACTACCTGGGAGGCGGCAAGATGACCTTCCCCGTCTACCTCGTGGTCTCTCTCCTGATACTCTCCGGAGTGAAGACCTGGTGGGGAAAGACCATTAGTCTGATCCTCTTCGTTGTTGTTGCTACAGTGATAATGCACCTGTTCAGCGGCCCTCTCGCTCTGGACAAGGAAGCACCATGACCCGGGGCCGGGCAAGAGCCGGCCCCCTGCCGGCTTGTCCGGCAGGGGAGAGCGACCGAGTGGTCAGCAGGCGGCCTCCAATGCCATCTGTCGCCCCTACATCACCCCCACCCAACCCGCGAGCGCTTCATGGCCCTCCTCCGGCGTTGCTTCCTGACGGGCCACTGCCTCGCACACCAGGAGCGTCGTGTCGTCGAGGTCGCGGATTGCATGGTCCTCAGGCAAGACCCCTGTGTCCGCCAGCCACCGCGTTACGCGCCGAATGTCCCACCGCACGAGGGGGCTCAGACGCAGACACGGCATCCCCTGGCGCGTCCAGCGCACGATGTCGATGGGCGAGACACCGAGACGCCGGCTCAGGTCGCGGATCTCGTGCACGTCGCCACAGTCCTCCCCGGGCGGGATGCCCAGCCAGTTCCCGGTCGGCTCTGCCGGCCCATACTGGGCGGCGTTCGCTTGCCGTTCCCGGGGGTGAAGGACCTTCCAGTAGCCGATCCATGCCGGGTCGTCCCGCCCCAGGAAGTGCGCCGTCGCCAGCCGGTCGTAGAGCGCGCCGCCCTCGTCCGGCGAGGCCAACCCGACTGCGACGGCCTGCAGCACAGTGACTAGCGGCTTGTGCGCCTCTTGCCGGGACATCGCCTGCGCGGGCTCCGGAGCGTGCGCGGCGATCCAGATCTGGACCCGCTCGCGGTCGTAGAGCACCCAGGGGTCGTAGCGCAGCACCGGCATCCCGCTGTGCTCCCAGTGGTACAGCGACAGCGGGCTAACCAGCAAGTCTCGACACAGCTCGC
>CAZIWQ010000077.1:0-12619 GCA_964542355.1 uncultured Armatimonadia bacterium | reverse complement strand
GGAGGCCCGGTTCGTGCGTCCGCCGACGGGCTGGCCAGAAAGCAGCGGCGTCCAGCCGGCCGGCCCCCATCACCCACACCCGAGGCCGCCATGCCATCCATCGCCCTGATTGGCTGTGCCGTTGCGATCCTGTTCTGGGGGGCCGCGGGAATCTTCGACAAGCTCGCGATGAAGGGCATCGACCCGGTCAGCGGCGTGCTCGTCAGGATGGCGTTCATCACGACTGCGGTCCTGGTATTCTGCGTGGCGACGGGCCGCTGGCGCGAGGTCCTGAGCTTCCCCGCCAGCACCTACCTGTACCTGCTGGTCGGCGGGCTGCTGGGCGGCTTCGTCGGCCAGGTGGCCTACTTCGTGGCCGTCAAGCACGCCCCCGTCTCGCAGGTCGTCCCGATTACCGCGACCTACCCCGTGATTGCCTTCCTGCTGGCCGTGCTGTTCTTGCGTGAGCACGTGACTCTCGCCAAGGTGGGCGGGCTGGTGCTGGTGATCGCCGGGCTGATGCTGGTCTCCGGAGGCAATGGGGGAACGGGGACGACGGAAGGCCAGGCCGCCGTGATGCGGGACAGACCGGAGGATGCGCGGCAGCAGCACGTGGCGGAGCTGGCGGGCGAGGGGAAGGGTGATATCTCGGTCGCGGAGGACGCGGGGGTCCGACGGTGAGGCCGCAGCTTCTCTGGGCGCCCGGACGTGGGTGCCGCACCGCTCCTCACGCGGGTGCCGGTGGCACATGACCCCATCCGTCAGTCCGCGCTGTCGGGGTCAGTACGTGCCTGACCCTCTCCAGTAGTGGCCGGAATGCTGACCACGGTAGCTCTTGGCGGCGTTGGAGTTGCCCAACGACAACCCCGGGGTGCACGGACTGTGTCAGGGCAAAGCCTCGTATCTTGTCCTTGGTGTACAGCGGCCCCGCGCGCATGACGAACTCGTCGAGGGCATCGGCGGGCACCAGGAACCCAGACGCGAACCTGTCCGCCTCTCTTTCGACGGAGTCATCCGGCGGGGCCGCCTCCTGGCCGTAGATGTCGACATCGATCCGGCCCCCGTTGCGGCCCTTCCCATGCCCCAGTTTGAGATGGCCCAGCTCGTGCGCGAGGGTGAACCAGAAATGGTCGACACGATCGCACCGCAAGGAGAGGGCAATCACCGGCGAGCGCTCATCGAGCCAGAGCACCGCCCCGTCGATCCTGGTCCGGGGGAGCGGCTCAATGACGACGAAGCGAACTCCGGCGTCGGCCAGCACGCGAGAAACGCGCCCGAGCTCTGCGGTGGTGAGCATGAGACTGCGCAACACGCTCAGCCCGTGATCGAGTGACCGGGTCGTGAACCTCTCCGCGTGCACCCCCTGGCTCAGGTGCCTGGCGCGATAGAGCCATGCCATGTGGGATGTGGAGATTCCGCGCACGCTCTTGCGGGCGGCGAACTGAAGGCCGGGCTGCTGCTCGAGGCTGTCCACCTCAAAGAAGCGCTTGATCGCGTCCTCCAGCACGGCGACGTTCTCGGATGTCTCCACCCAGCGTCGGCGGACCATCTCTCCGATCGGGGCGAAGCCGTAGAGCGCTGCGCGCCTGGCGATGGCCTCGTTCGCGGACGCGTGCCGCCATAGCCGGTAGGTGCTCTCCAGGTTGAGCCAGAGCTCGGCGCTGGTCCCGAACGCGGCGCTCAGCTCCCGGGCGATCTCGGGGGACACCGGCCGCTTCCCCAGGACGATGTCACTGATCTCTTTCGGCGACCTACCGACGATCACGGCCAGGTCGTTCTGGCTCCAGCCCCGCTCCTCCAGCTCTTCCTTGACGAAGTCGCCCGGCGGGAACACCTCAGCGGGTCGTCGCTCTTCCATTGGTACTCCCCCTGGAGACGCAGCAGCGAAGGCCACCGCCGGCCGGGGCTCTAGCGGTGAGATGGCTGTCAGTGGCTTCTGCAGACCTCCGAGCGTGGCGTCGCGGCCTCAGTACGGCTCTCCGGCCGCCCTTCTCAGTGATAGTCCTCGATCCCGACAATGACAACCGTCCTTCCGTCCTGTCGCTCCTCGACCTCGACGATCAGCCGCCACTGGTCATTCAGCCGCATCGAGCGCTGAGCGGAGCGACTACCTTTGAGCTTCTCATACCGGAGGGCCTTGTACGCATAGAAGTCCCGCTCGTCCCGGGCGGCCCGTATGTACTGCACGCGCTTACGGAAGGCCTTGATGGTGGTGGCGCCATAGGCGGCGTGAAACGCGGCATCGGTCTCGAGGCGGTTGAGCGCCTCGTCCCGGAATGCGAGGTTCACGGAGCCAATCGTACTCCTCTCGAGGCATACAGTCAATACCGAATTATATGAATGTATCCAATGGTAATACGCGCTAGACGGACGAGCGCCCCGTGAGGATCAAGGCGTAGGCGTCGTTGCGGGCGATCCCGGTGGCGGCGGCGAGGATGTCGGCCGCCTCGCCGGTGCGGAGTCCCGCCGCGATGAGCAGGCTCACCGCCCGAGCGAGGTCCCCGGCAGTGCCGGGCGGAGGGCCGGCCGCACCGGGGCCGAACACCAGCGTGAACTCCCCCAGGGGGGCGACGGCGGCGTAGTGTGGCACCAGCTCCCCCAATGGCCCCCGCCGGAACTCCTCGAACTGCTTGGTCATCTCACGCGCGATCAGTGTCTCGCGGTCAGGACCCAGCTCCGCCGCCGCGTCGGCGAGCGACTCCACCAGCCGGTGCGGGGCCTCGTAGATGACAACGGGCACCTCACAGTGCACCAGGTCACGGTAGAATGCGCGGCGGTCACCGCGCTTGCGTGGCGGGTAGCCGGCGAACCGGAAGCGGTCGGCGGGGAACCCGGCGACCGCGAGGGCGCTCAGCACGGCGCTGGGGCCGGGGATCGGCGAGACAGGGATGCCTGCCTGCCAGGCGCGGGCAACGAGGTGCGTCCCCGGGTCGGAGATGAGCGGGACGCCCGCGTCCGTGACCAGGGCGATGGCACACCCCTCCTGCAGCCGTGCGATCAGGCGCGCGGCCTTCTCTTGCTCCGTGTGCCGGTGGTAGCTCTCGATGGGCGTGGCGGCCCCGATGTGAGCCAGGAGGGTGCGCGTGCGGCGGCTATCCTCGGCCGCGATCAGGTCGACCTCCGACAGGATGCGCCGCGCGCGGTCGCTGAGGTCCTCCAGGTTACCGATCGGGGTCGCGACGAGGTAGAGAGTGCCAGGGGAGGCGTGAGGTATAGACATGGTGCCAGGATGGCTCCCGGGAGCATCGCCGCGTAGTTCGAGCGTCCCGCTCGACACCCCTGCGGCCGGCCTGCTAGCGTCCCCAGTCGCGCAGATAGCGGAAGTCGCGGTCGATCGAGCGCTGCGAGACCTTCGCGATCAGCGGCAGGCGGCGCTTGTACTGAGAGCCCTGCACCATCCGGCGCACCCGCTCGATGAACTCGGGGGCGAAGCCGTCGGCCACGAGCTCCGCGGGTGACCAGCGCAGGTCGACCATGCGGTAGAGCAGGCGATCGACCTCGGCGTAGCTGAAGCCCAACTCGCCCTCGTCGGTCTGTCCATCCCATAGATCGGCGGTGGGCGCCTTGTCAATGATGACGCGGGGGACCTCCAGTGCGGCGGCGAGCTGGCGGACCTGGGTCTTGTACAGATCGCCGAGGGGGTTGACGGCGGAGGCCATGTCGCCCCACAGCGTCGTGTATCCCAGGAGGGCCTCGGTCTTGTTGCTGGTGCCAACCACGAGGGCGCTCTCGGCGACCGAGTGATCGTAGAGGATGGTCATGCGCTCGCGCGCCATCTTGTTGGCGCGTCGCAGGCGGGAGGCATCGGGAAAGCGCGCGAAGTAGGCGTCAATCTGGGCGGTGATCTCGATGCAGCGCGCCTCGATGCCGAACTGCTGCGCCGCGAGCAGGGCATGTTCCGCGCTCAGGGGGCTGCTGGTAGCATAGGGCATCGTGAGGGCGAGCACGTTGGCGGGGCCCAGGGCCCGGGCGGCGATGGCGGCCGACAGCGCGGAGTCAATGCCACCGGACAGGCCGACAACAGCCCGCTGGAAGCCGAACTTCGTGATCTCATCGCGCACGAAGCCGGTGAGGACTGTGGTCACTAGCTGACAGTCAATGTCGAGCCCGCTCATCGGCGATCCTCCGCAGCTCACGGGCTGCCAACTCAACGTCCTCTTCCTCGACGAGCGGGGCGAGCATGCGCGCGCGCCGCACCTCGGCCGGGGCCACCTCGGCGTCGAGCAGGGCGGGCTGAAACAGCGGGGCCTGCGCCACGACCTCGCCGCCAGGGGCGACCACGCTGCTGCCACCCCAGAAGTTGACCCCGTCTTCATAGCCCACACGATTGCTCATCACGACGTAGACCTGGAACAGCCGCGCGTAGGTGGCCAGCATTGCGGCATAGGTGTCGCGGATGGCGAGGCCCTCGGCCGCGACGCCCCGTGTCGGGGAGTTGGCAGTCACGATCAAGGTGTGCATCCCCTGCTGGGCGAGCAGGAACGGCAAAACCGGGTGCCAGATGTCCTCGCACACCAGCAGGCCCATCCGCCCGCAGCGGGTGTCGAAGGCCGCGACCGTGCGTCCCGGGGACAGGTAGCGGCCCTCATCGAACATCCCGTAGGTGGGGAGGTACACCTTGCGGTGCACGTGATGGAGGCGGCCGCCCTCGAAGAACGCTTGGGCGGCAAACAGGCCATACTGCGGGCTCTCTTCCACGAAGCCCACCACCAGGCTGACACGCTCACTGATGCGGGCGAGCCGGGCGAGGGTGGGCGCCTCCCGTGTCAGGGCGACCTCCGAGGTCAGATCACGCAGGTAGTAGCCGGTGAGGGACAGTTCGGGAAAGACCAGCAGGTCAATCCCGTCGCCGGCGGCCGCTTCGGCGATCTCGATATGGGAGGCGAGATTGGCCGCCACATCACCGAGGCGGGGGGCCAGTTGGGCCAGGCGAACGCGAAACGGGTTGCCAGACATGGGTCTGCAGAGGTCCCTCCCGGGGGGCGCGCAAGCGACGGCGGAGCCTATGCCTGCCGGCTGCCCGGTGGTGCCTGCGGGCACCTGTCGCCGGGGTCACCTGCCGCGAGAGCCGGCGACGCACGCCCGCGGGCGTGCGTCGCTGAGCACGGCTGCTGCCGGCGCTACTGACCGGTCGGCGACGGCATGACCGGAATGCTCATCCCACCGGGGCCACCCATCATGCCAGCGCCGGGGTTCTCCTTCATCTGCTTGTTGAATTCGTCGAGCCACTGCTGTTCCTGGGCGACCAGTTGCTGTTCGCCAGCTTCCTCGAACTTGGTCTTGATCTGCTGGTGCATGAACATGCTCTGGTAGTCATAGGTCTGCGCCCACTCACTGGCAGCCTTGTACTCCTCGATGGCTTCCTTCTTCATCTGCTTCTGGGAGTAGAGGTCGGCGAGGTCCATGTGGACCTGCGGGCTGTTGGCGGCGCGCTCGTTCTCGGTCAGCTCTTTGAGTAGCTGGATGGCCTTGTCCGCGTCGCCCTTGCTCTTGAGCATCGTGGCGAGCTCGTACTTGGCGCCGGCGTTCTGGGGGTCGTCCTGGACCGCCTTGGCGAGGAGCTGGATCGCCTCGGGCTGCTTGCCATCGTCGGCGGCACGATAGGCCGCGAGCTCGGGGTCCTGCACCTCGATCTTGGCGGCCTTCTTCAGGTTCCCCTGATACTCAGTCCAGGCTTCGCCCTTCTTCTTCTCCAACAGCTCGTTGCGGAAGTCCTGCTTCTTCTTGTCATAGTCCGGGGGGTACTCGGTCTTGCGGTCGAGCAGCTTGATGATATGGTAGCCGAAGTCGGTCTCGACAACGCCGCTCACCTGGTCCTTGGCGAGGGCGAAGGCGGCCTTGTCGAACGCCGGGACCATCTCGCCGTGGCCAAAGAACTCGCTGGGGCCGGCAGCGGCGTCGGCGCCGGGCTCAGGTGGCCGGCTCGAGCGCAGCATGCCGCCCTCCTTGGCGCTACCCGGGTCGTTGCTGAACTGCTTGGCCAGCTCGCTGAAGTCCTCGCCCTGCTTGATGCGGGCGAGCAGCTCCTCCGCCTTCTGCTTGGCCAGGGCCTTGTAGTCCTTGTTCTTGTCGGCGGGGGCCGCAGGCTTGTTCTCAGCCGCAGACTCGCCGTTGGTGGCCTCGGGCGACTCACCATTCGTAGCCTCCGCGGGCTGGTTCTTCTCATCCTGGGCCTTCAGCTCATCCGGCTTGATGAGGATGTGCTGGGCCTTGATCTTGGTGTAGTTGTCCTCGAGGTCCTTGTCCGAGACGACGACGCGGCTCTTGATCTTGTCTTCGAGGCGCTGGAACAGGACTGTCTCCTTGAGGTTCTCGGTGTCCTCAAGCAGCTTCTTCTTCATCTCCGCCTTGATCTGCTCCATGGACTTCTGCTTGGAGCGCAGATACTTGGCGAGCGCTTTGCGGTTCGGGAAGCGCTGGTCGAGCTCCTGCTGGACCAGTTCATCGGCCTTCTTCTCAATGTCCGCGCGGGAGGCCGTGATGCCTTCCTTCTTGACGGCCGCGAGCATCAGAAGCCGCTCGATCATGGCGTCGAGCAGTCCGGTCTTGAGGCGCCGGTCCGCCGTGACGAACTCGGTCTGGGGGACATCGCGGATGCGCGGCTGGTAGCGGGAGTCGAACTCCGCCCGGGGGATCTCCTTGCCATCGACCACGGCGACAATCTTGCTCACGTTGCGCGTTCCCTGTTCGGACTTGCGGCCGCCCTGCGAGCTGGGCCCGCCAAACGTATAGAAGGCACCGACGAGGAAGATGACCACGATGACCCAGAAGATGATCTCCATCGGGCTTCCCATGCTAATCCTACGCTTACCGATGCCGACATCGATCTTCTTGCGGAACAGCTTGCGTAGCCTGACGATTGACATTAGCGCCTGATCTCCTCGCCGGGATGGGACTCCTCGGGTGGCCGGGCCACGCGCGACCTCGCCGGGGCCTCCGCCCGGTTGCCGGCCTGACACGCGAGGGGCTTGGGTTTGGTGTAGCGTTGACAGTACGAGCGGCTCGTGCGGGCCTCCATGAGGCAGGCAAAAGCCACAAGCCGCCGACCAGGACTGACGAACGGTCGACGGCTGCGCAACAGGCAGTCGGCCAGCAATCGTTCCCCTGCACCGACGCGGTCCGCGTCAGGTCATGCTGGCCGGACGCGGTATTCGCAGCCCATTATAGCCCGTCCGGGCTGCGGAGGGCAAGCCCAATAGGCCGCCCCCAGGCCGGCGCGTAGGCCGACCGCCCCCGTCGGCGGGGTCTCGGGGTCCGGCCGAAAAGGCCACGTCCGGCCGGACCCCGAGGCAGCCCGCCCGCCCGGGGGGCTCTGTCGAGCGAGACGACGCCGCGGTGTCTCGACCGTTCCGCTCGCATGTCATCCTGAGCCAGGACCGCGCAGCGGTCCACCGGCGAAGGATCACCAACAGTCGAAGGCGCCTACTGGCGGAATGTGATCCTTCGTCGTTGCGGTTTCTTCGAAGCCGCAACCGCTCCTCAGGATGACAGTGACCTTCGGGCGCGGTTCGCGCGGGCACCGGCAGGGCGGCCGGAGAACAGCGCCGTTGAGGGGCTCGACCTGCGCAGCCACCGCAGACGTCGCGGCCCGACCGCGCCCTCACGGCGCCGGGCTCCCGAGCGGCTGGAGCCTACCCGCGGCGACCAGGTCCGCAGTGCGCCGGAACCGGCCGATGACCGTCTCCTGCGGCAGCAGCTCCAGCAGATGGAACAGGCTGGGTCCCACGGTGGTTCCGGTTGCTGCGGCCCGGCACGGATGGATGACCTGGGCCGCCTTGACGCCGAGGTCGGTGGCAAGGCCGCGCACCGCGGCCTCAATGGCCTCACCGGTCCACGCCGGCAGCGCCCCCAGGCGCTCGGCCAGCTCCGCCAGCACCGGCGCCGTCTCCGCCTTGCCCAACCACTGCTCGCGCGCCCGCTCTTCATACTCATACTCGTCGGTGAAGAAGTAGCGGGCCCAGCCCTCGAACACGGAGAGGAGCTTGGCGCGGTCGCGCATGAGATCGAGCACGCGCCGGAGCCAGGCGAGGCGCTCCGCCGGCGGGTCGGGCTCGAACAGGCCGGCCTGCTGGAGGCGCGGCAAAACCAGCGCGACGAGGCGATCCATGTCCGCGGCCTTGATGTACTCCCCGTTGAGCCACTCGGCCTTCTTGAGGTCAAACACGGCGGGAGCCTTGTTGCACGCATCGAGGCGGAACCGCTCGCTGATCGCGGCGCGGGGGAGCACCTCCGTCTCGTCACCGGGCGACCAGCCGAGCAGCGCGAGGAAGTTGAAGACGGCCTCGGGCAGATAGCCCTGCGCCTCGTAGTCGGTGACGGCGACGGCGCCATGGCGCTTGCTGAGCTTGGTCTTGTCCTCGCCCAGGATGATCGGCAGGTGCGCGTAGTGGGGCGTGGGCAGGCCAAGCGCCTCCTGCAGTTGCAGGTGAATCTGGGTGTTGGGCAGATGCTCGACACCGCGCACAACGTGTGAGACCTGCATCAGGCTGTCATCGATCACAACGGCAAAATGGAATGTCGGGAAGCCGGACGTCTTCCAGATGACGCTGTCGGCGATGAGGGCGTTGTCGTAGCTCACGTCGCCCTGGATCAGGTCATGAATGACGGTGGTGCCGGTCTCCTTGACGCGGAAGCGAATGCACGGCTGGCGGCCCTCCCGGCGGTAGTCGGCGCGCTGGTCGGCACTGAGGCGGGCACAGCGGCCGCTGTAGCGTGGTGGGAGGTTGCGGGCGCGCATGAGCTGGCGGTCCTGCTCCAGCTCCTCCGCGGTGCAGTAGCATTCGTAGGCCTGTTCGTGCTCGAGCAACCGCTGGAGGTAGGTGGCGTAGATGTCGAGCCGCTGAGACTGGACATAGGGGGCGAACGGGCCGCCGATGTCGGGCCCCTCGTCCCAATCCAGGCCGATCCACCGGAGGCCCCCGTAGATGATCCCGAGCGCTTCCGGGGTGGAGCGGACCTCGTCGGTATCCTCGATGCGCAGGATGAAGTCGCCGCCGCTGTGGCGCGCGGTCAGCCAGGCGAACAGGGCGGTGTGCAGGTTGCCGACATGCATCGAGCCGGTCGGTGACGGGGCAAAGCGCGTGCGGATCTTGTCAGGCATCTAGTGGGAGTCTCCCTCGGCGGAGATGACGAACCTCTCCTTGGTGGGGACGGCACCGGCGGCGACGGCCTCGGGGGCATAGCCCCAACTGTCGCCCTGGCCGTCCTTGGGTCGGAAGCACTGGTAGTAGCTCAAGAGCGACGCGAGCTGCAGGCGTGTGGTGCGGCGCACGACGTTCAGCTCGGCGTGAAGCGTCTCGAACCGTACCCCGCCGGGATGGGCCGCCATCAACTCGCGCATCAGGGCGAACAGGCTGTTGCCCGCGGAGGTGGCGGCCAGCGCGCGCAACTGGGCCAGGCGGGGTGCGGGGATCGCCGCGGCATCGTCCTCCCCGCCGGAGACGAACAGGAACGCCCCGGGGCGCTCCCCCGGCGTGATGGCGACGAGTGAGCCGGGGCCGAGGCGCGAGGCCGTATATAGCTCCTTGAGCCCGAACAAGAGCCCGGTCTCGGTGTTGACCCACACCCGGTACTCCTCCGCCCGGGCATCGCGCGCCTCGATCAGCCCTACCGGGGTCGCGATCCCGAAGAAGCCGACGTCCATCCGGCGCAGCTTCATCGTGCCGGCGCTGAAGTGGGGCTCGGAGAGCAGGTAGAAGGTCTCCTCCGCGGTCTCGATCGTGTGGTCGACCGTCACATCGTCGTCGCCGACGTCCTCGAGGAAGGGGTCGTGGACCTTGTCGGCGAGGCCGGGGCGCAACCCGGCCTCCGCCAGGATGACGTCCTCGCCGGCAGTGCCGGGCACCGGCACGAGTGCCGCGGGGACCTCGCGGACCCAGGCGGGAACGCCGGCAGGTCCCAGGAACGCGAGCGGGCCGACCGACAGCAGCGTCGGGTCGTTGCGCAACAGGTCGTGGACGGAGTGGGCGGCCGCGACAAACTGGCTGTCCTGCGGGCCCAACTCCAGGATCTCGGTGAGCAGGTCGCCCACCGAGATCGGCTGGGTGGTGCGCTGCACCAGCTCGTAGATCGCCTGCAGGTCGTCATCCTCGATGAAGTACCCCTGGTGGTCGGGAGGGAGGGGCTCGGCCAGGATCGGCGCGAGGTCCACCGCTAGCGCGGGTTCCGTGGCTGCGGCGGCGCGGTCCATCGCCGTGAGCGCCTCCCGGATCGCCGGCCGCACCGCTCCCGGCTCCCACATCAGCTCCGGTGCCGCGTAGAGACGCTCATCGTGGAGCATCCGGGTCAGCAGGTCGAGGGCGTCGTACTCCTCCGGGTGCAAGCGGTAGACGAGAAAGCCGAGGCTGCGGTTGCTGACGGGCTCACCCGCGGCGGCAATCACCTGCACCGCGGTGTCGAGCGGGGTCGCGCCGCGCAGGCTCTCCGCGCGGCAGCGCGGGCCCAGGCGCGCCAGCTCCGCGTTACCCGCCAGGTCGCAGTAGAACACGACGTCGTCCTCGTTGTCGCCCTCGGGGATGAGCAGCCACGAGTGCGGCAGCACGCGGTTGTCGCAGGCATGGAAGTGCTCGCCGCGCGCGACCAGTTGCGCGATCAGGTCGGCGTAGTAGGAGGCCGGGCGGTGGGTGGCGCCGGCAAAGAACGTGCAGACGGCGGGGATGTCGACAGGAGAGCCGGCCTGCACGATGGTGTGGGCGAGCGCGGTGTTGAAGTTCTGCCCGGCGAGCTGCGCGCGGTCCCGGATGTCGTAGCGCCCCTCGCCGGCGATGAAGCGGGGATCGGACTCGAGGATCTGGCGCGCCGCGGCCGGGCCAACGCCCACGGTGGCGGGGAGCGAGTGCAGGACCAGGGAAGCGCGGGTTGGCCCGGGGGACCTCAGGAGGACCTCATACAGCGCGTCGCCGACTTCCCGGCGCGCATAGAGCGTGATGCGTTCCATCACGGCCGTACCTCGGTTTGATTAGGTGGTCAACTGGGGACGACAGCGGCGGCCCGCAGGTCATGAACCTCAGCCGCCTCGACTTGTACCTCAATGAACTGGCCGGGCACGACGGCTCCGCAGCCGGCCGGCAACCGAACCTTGACCTCACCATCGACCTCCGGCGCGTCGCGGTAGCTGCGGCCGTGCCACAGGTCGCTGTCGGCGATGGGTCCCTCGAGCAGCACCTGCAGCCGGCGCCCGACGAAGCGGCGGTTGGTCTCCAGGGAGAGCTCTTCCTGCACGCGCATCAACTCGTCGAGGCGTTCGGCGGCGAGCTCGTCCGGGACCTGGTCAGCCAGCTCGGCCGCGGGCGTCCCGGCCTCGGCGAAGTAGCAGAAGCACGACAGACGGTCGAGTCGCGCCGCAGTGACGAACTCCAGGAGCTCGTCGAACTCACGATCACCTTCACCGGGGAACCCGACAATGAACGTCGTCCGGATGGCCGCCTCCGGCTGCGCGCGCCGGATCCGCTCGATCAGCTCGAGGTGACTGGCCGCGTCCCCGCGGCGGCGCATGGCACGCAGCACCGTGCCGGCGGCGTGTTGCAGCGGGATATCGAAGTAGGGCACCAGCGGCGCTCCGCGGCACACCCGGGCGATTGTCTCGTCATCCAGGCTCGCCGGATGAAGATACAGCAGGCGCAGCCAACCATCGTATTCGATTTTGCCCATCTCGTCCAGCAGTTGCTTGAGGCTGGCGCGCGGCGTCAGGTCGCACCCGTAGGCGCTGGTGTCCTGGGCGACGAGGCAGACCTCGCGTACGCCACCCGCCACCAGGCCGGCAAGCTGAGCGGCGACGGCCTCCGGCCGCACGCTGCGATAGGCGCCGCGCAGGCGCGGAATCGTGCAGAACGCGCAGCGATGGTTGCAGCCATCCGCGATCTTGAGATAGGCGAGCCACTGCGGGCCGGTGAGGATGCGGGGCGAGCTCCCGTCGTAGAGATAGGTGAGGGGGGCATCGACGAGCGTGCGGTGTCCGGCGAGCGCAGCGGCCACCGTCGCGACGATCCGCGGGATGGCGCCGACGCCGAGGAAGGCGTCCACCTCCGGCAGCTCGGCGAGGAGCTCCTCGCCATGCCGCTGCACCAGGCAGCCGGTGCAGATCAGGGCCCGGCACTTGCCCGTCTTGAGCTCGGCGAGGTCGAGCAGGGCTTCGACGGCTTCCGCCTCCGCCGGCTCGATGAAGGCACACGTGTTGACAATGACAACCTCGGCCGCCTCGACTTCCTCGACAATGCGGTACCCCGCCTGGTCGAGCAGGCCGAGCATCACCTGCGAATCGACCAGGTTCTTGGGGCAGCCGAGCGACACCAGTGCGACGCTGTGTTCTGATGACATGAGCAGTGACTAGCCCCTCAGTGGCTTGTGGGCGGCTACTAGCGCCGTGCTGGGCATGACCCCATGGGTCATATTCCACACGCAGATCCGAACCGTAGGCCCTCGCGTAGGGCCGTTGGTCGCAGAGCCCCTGAGAGGGGCGATCCCGCAGGGCGGGACCACGGGCGTGAGAGCCTGTCGCGAAAGCTCGTGGCGGGGCATGCAGGCCGTTCGACCCCTGCCCGCTTGTCGGGCAGGTGAGCGAGACTGAGTGAGCTAGTCGCGAGTTCGCCCTCTCACTTCTCCTCTTCGTCCCCGCCGCCGGGCTTGCCCGGCGGCGGGGACG
>CAZIWQ010000076.1:0-12706 GCA_964542355.1 uncultured Armatimonadia bacterium | reverse complement strand
CGACTTCCGTCGCGTCTGTGATCTCGCGGCCGAGTATGGCGTCGCACTGGGGCTGGAGTATGTCGGGATGTTCGAGCAGGTCAAGGACCTGCCGGCAGGGCTGGAGATCGTGCGACTGGCCGACCACCCGAATGGCAAGCTGCTGATCGACACCTTCCACACCTTCCGCGGCGGGTCGGTGCTGGCCGACTTCGACCTCCCCCGGGGTGATGAGGTCGGCCTCGTGCACATCAACGATGTGCCCGCGGGCGATGTGCTGCAGATGACCGACGCCGACCGCGTGATGCCCGGCGACGGCGTCCTGCCGCTGCGCGAGGCGCTCGGCAAGCTGGCGGCCGCCCGCTTCGACGGGGCGCTGTCGGTGGAGGTGTTCAGCGAGAGCTGGTGGTCGCGGCCGATCGGGGAGACGGCCACAGGTGCGCTGGCGGGGCTGAGGACGGTAATGCCGTGAAGTCGGGCGGGCCGTGGCTGAAAAGCCCCAACGGGGGCGGCACCCGCTGCGAGGGGACGCCATGCCAGGCTCGTCCGTCAGCCTTCACTACCGCATGGTCTCCCCGATGACGAGCGCTACGTATCCTGATCGGATCGCGTATGGCGCCCCCTGCGGGGGCTCAAGGGGTTGGTGGCGCCTGCACCACGAGCTCACGCCCGTGGCTAAAGTATGTCGCCCCCGTTGGGGGCTACACGGCCGCGGCGAGCACGCGGCCTCAGTGCGTGTGCATGCCTTGGGTTGCCCTCCATGGCCTCACCTCCGCGCCGGCAGCTCGCAGAACCCCACCATCGCGCGCAGCGCTTCGTAGCGCGCATATAGCTCGTCCACCGTCAGCTCTTGCAGGCGTGTCAGGGAGAAGTCCTCGACGCAGGCGGAGGCCAGCACGGTGCCACAGGCCAGGGCCTGGCGCAGCGTCGCCTCGTCGGTTGCCTCGAGCCAGGCCATGAACCCGATGAGCCCGCCGGCGAAGCTATCCCCCGCCCCCGTCGGGTCACGCACGTCCGGGAGGGGATAGCAGGGCAGGGAGAAGTGCCCCGCGTGTGACACGAGCGAGGCACCGTACTCGCCCTTCTTGATCACGACATAGCGGGGACCCATCGCCAGCACGCGCTCCGCGGCTCGCGCGAGGTTGGGGCAGCCGGTCAACTGGCGGGCCTCGGCGTCATTGAGCAGCGCAAGGTCGACGCGGGCCAGCACGGCGGCGAGCTCCTCCCGTGCCCCCTCGATCCAGAAGTTCATCGTGTCGCACATCACCAGACGGGGCGAGCGGATCTGGTCGAGCACCGCCAGTTGCAGCGCCGGCTGGATGTTGGCCAGGAAGACATACGGACTGTCGCGGTACTCCTCCGGCAAGCGGGGATCGAAGTCGGCGAACACGTTCAGGTCGGTGGCCAGCGTGTCGCGCGAGTTCATGTCGAAGCTGTAGCGTCCCGCCCAGTGGAACGACTTGCCGCCGGCAATGCGCTCGACGCCTGCGAGGTCGACGCCGCGGGCGGCCAGCAAGTCGAGCGCCTCCTGCGGGAAGTCATCCCCGATCACCCCGACCAACCGCACGGGAGCCAGCAAGCTGGCGGCGACCGCGGCGTACGTTCCGGCGCCGCCCACCGCCCGCTCGACCTTGCCGAACGGCGTCTCAATGCTGTCGAGGGCGACGGAACCGACGATGAGAACCGGACTGCTCATGGCTGGGGCCTCTCTGCTTGCGGCGTCAGCAGCCGCACGGGATGACACGTCCGGCACGGGCGGGGGCATGACAGGCTACTCGGTGTCGTCCTCGTCCGCCACGCGTGCGGGGGGACGCAGGAGCTCGGCGAAGGTGAGCAGGACGATGCGGGGGAGGGCCGCCAGCCGCGGGATCCGCCACGGCTCCTTGATCGCGCGGTAGAGCCATTCCAGCCCGGCACGCTGCATCCACACGGGCGCGCGCCGCTTGAGGCCGGAGATGACGTCGAAGCTGCCACCCACGCCGACGCACACGGGGACCGCGAGCTGTGTCAGGTGCTCGCGGATCCAGACCTCCTGCCGGGGAATGCCGAGGGCGACGAACAGAACGCCGGGCCGATGTTGCTGGATATCGGCGACGATCGCAGGCTCGTCCTCGGCGGAGAAGTAGCCGTCATGGCAGCCGGCAATCTCGAGGTTGGGGACCTGCTCGCCGAGCTTCGCGGCCGCCTGCTCGGCCACGCCCGGCGCGGCACCCAGCAGGTAGACGGAGCGTCCCAGGCGCCCCGCCACCTCGCACAGGCCGGCCACCATGTCACAGCCCGCGCAGCGCGCCTCCAGCGGGATGTTGAGCAGACGCGCCGAGAGCACCACGCCCGCGCCGTCCGGAGTCACCAGGTCGGCCTCGTTCACGATCTCACGGAACTTGGGATCATCATGCGCGCGCATCAGGCCGGAGGCGTCCGTCGTCACGATCATGTGCGGGCGGTCTTCGCGCAGATAGCGCTCCGCCTCGGCCAGCGCCTGGGACATCGTCACGGCGTGAAGCTTCACCCCCAGCAGGCTGACGGCCTCGGGGGCGCCGCTCTGGCTGCGCAGCGGAGGACGGCGCATCATGCGCAAGACCACATAGAAGAACGCCAACCCCGCGCCGACGGCGACGGCGATCAGGAGGAGCTTGACGACGAACGAGACTGTGACGAGGTACACCAGCAGGATGGCGAGGCCGCACAGGTACACGGTTCCGGCCATCACGAGCCGCAGCACCTGGTGGGGCGAGTAGCCCTGCGCGAGCAGGATCTCGTGAACGTGGCGGCGCCGGCGCGCCACCGCGACCGCCCGCCAGCCGCTGCGCAGCTCGGCGGCAAAGGTGTAGACGGCGCCGAACAGCGGGGCCCCGACGATGAGCAGCGGGACCGCGGCCACGAGCAGCGCGGTGTTCTTGAGCGCGCCGACGATACTCGCCACCCCGACGAAGAAACCGATCACATGGCCCCCCGCCGTCGCCTGGCCGCGCTGGAGCACCCGCGCGAACGGGACCTGGGGGAGGCACGCACCGGCGAGCAGGAGCGCGTAGAACGCACCGTGCGCGCTCGTGAGCTCAGGCCGCAGGCGGCTGATCAGGTAGAACGTCAGGCCCGCCGCGGCCGCGACCCCCGCCGGTACTCCGGGGACCGTCGCCGCCCTGCCGAACAGCCCGGCGAACACCGCCAGCCACACCATCGTGATGATCGGCGCGAACATCCCCAGTTGCAGCGAACGGGCCGCAAACGGCACCTTCAGGCTGGCGATGCAGATGCCCTCGTGTGCCAGGGCCCACCCGGCGACGAGTACGAGTGCGGTCCGGGTGAGCGCCGGCAGCCAGCCCTGATCCACAAGCGCGCCCACGATCATGAGCGCCACGCCCCAGCCCAGTGCCGCGTAGAGCCCGCCGGCCTCCTGCCGCAGGGCGCCGTCGCTCGCGGCGAGCGCAACGCTGATGGCCGCGAGCGTGAGGATGCCGCTGAGGTCAACGGCGGTCTGCGGCATGGCATGCCTGCCCCGCAGCATCCGCCGTGCCACCAGCAACGCCAGAGTGCCGGCCAGCGCCGTCACAAGTGCCCATTCGAATCCCCGGAGGTAAGCGTTAACCATAGTGAAGTCCGACGGAAGAATATGCGGTTGCGCGCCGGGCGTCAACCGGCGGCCGGGTCGCTATGACGGCGCGGCGTGGGCGCGGTTGTACTCAACCGCGCGGCGACAGCCCTCACGGAAGTCGACCTGCGCCTGCCACCCGAGCACCTGCGCAGCGCGAGCGGGATCGAGGGCGGTATGGCGGATCTCACCCTTGCGCTCGTCCGCATAGATCGGAGGCCGGCCATAGCCGGTCGCCGCGGCAATTGCGTCGTAGACCTCCTGATCCGTCGTCTGGACGCCGGTCCCGATGTTGATGATGTCATTGTCACCGGCGGTGAGGGCGCGGACGTTGGCCTCGACAACATCGGCGATGTAGACGTAATCGCGGGTCTTGTCGCCCGTGCCGAAGATGGTGGGGTTGTCACCGCGCAGCATCATGGCGGAGAAGATGGCGGTCACGCCGGCCTCGCCGTGGGGGTTCTGACGCGGGCCGTACACATTGGCATAGCGCAGGACGGTGTAGCGCAGGCCGTCGTTGTAGTTGTACAGCCACAGGTAATGCTCGACCGTGTGCTTGGAGATCCCGTACTGCGAGATGGGATGGACGCCGGCGGTCTCCGGGGCGGGGATGACATCGGGCTCGCCATACACCGCACCGCCACTGGAGGCGTAGATCACCTTCTGCAGACCATTCCGTAGGCCTGCCTCGCACAGGTAGATGCTGCCGACGATGTTGGTGATGGCGTCAAATGCGGGGTCCTCGACGCCCTTGCGCACATCCATCTGGGCGGCGTGGTGGTTCAGGACCTGCGGTCGCTCACGGGCGAACACGTCGGCGACGGCCTCCCAGTTGGTGATGTCGACCTCGTAGAGTTTCGCCGCCGGGTTGAGGTTCGATGCTCTCCCGGTCGAGAGGTTGTCGAGGACGACAACCTCGTGCCCCTCCGCCAGATAGCGGTCGACGATATTGGAGCCGATGAAACCGGCTCCGCCGGTAACCAGGACCCTCATGCGACAGCCTCCCTTTGGTTCGGATGCCATGATCTCATGCGTGTGCGTCGGCAATCTACCACACTCCGGCCTCTGCCGCAACGCTGTCGCGCGGTTGCGGGCGTGTCACCAGGGGCCCCCGCCGCTGGCGGAGGGTGACTTCGGGGTTTTGCGCATTGCCCGTGCGGGGCTGCACGTGTATAATGCAAACACTGTCAATCCCACCCTCGATTCTCCGGATTGCGGGAACTTTCAAACTGTGTTATGTTGTAGCTGACTATGGGACCAGCCTCGACGAGTGACAACCGGCACTCCGGTACAGGTTCCTGAAAGGGTGATCCAAGTTGCTGGACAAGGACAAGATACTCATCATCGAGGACGCAGAACAGGATCGGGAGTTGCTGACCGTGTTGCTCCGTCGCGAGGGCTACGAGATCCTCGAGGCGGATAGTGGCGAGAAGGGCATGGAGTTGCTGGAGTCCGGACAGCCAGACCTGATCTTGCTGGACCTGATGCTCCCTGGCATCGACGGGTTGGAGATCTGCCGGCGCGTGCGCAACAAGCATGAGATCCCCATCATCATGGTCACTGCGCGCGATGAAGAGGTCGACCGGGTCGTCGGGCTCGAACTGGGCGCCGATGACTACATCGTGAAGCCGTTCGGCCAGCGCGAGCTGGTGGCACGGGTGCGCGCGATGCTGCGCCGCACGATCATCACCGAGAAGGCGGCCGCACAGAAGAAGCGGCTGAACTTCACGGGGCTGGAGATCGACCTGCCCACACGCTCGGTCAATCTCCAGGGCGAAGAGATGCACCTGACCCCCAAGGAGTTCGATCTCCTGTTCCACCTCGCCTCGCAGCCGCGCCGCGTGTTCACACGCGAGGAGATCGTGGAGGAGGTCTGGGGCTACAACCCGCCGGGCGGCGACCTGCGCACCGTCGACACGCACGTCAAGCGCCTGCGCAAGAAGCTCGAAGAGGGGCGCGACGTGCCGTGGAGCCTTGCCACGGTCTGGGGCGTTGGCTACAAGTTCGAGGTCGGTGAGTAGCCGGCAGCGACCGTGAAGTACCATGGCCGCCAGCACGACTCCCACGAGGATGTCGTGCTGGCGGTGCTACCTGTCGGCGCACTTCCCGCAGTGTCCCGCCGCCAGTCGCGGACACAGTCTCCGGCCATTCCCCCCACCGGTCACGCCGCATCCTCGTTTCCTGCCGCCGGAGGCTGTTCGCGGGACCAGTCCGTCCGGCGCCGGGTTCCCTGCAGGGTCTCGCAGTGAAAGGGTGAGCCGGGATGTCCCCCCTGGACCCACAACTCCTGCTCCACTTCTATGAGGACATGCTGCGCATCCGGTTCCTCGAGGAGACCGTGCGCGACGTGATGCTCCCCGGCCGGTTGTTCCGGGGGAGCTCGCATCTTGCCATCGGCCAGGAGGGTGTCGCTGTCGGCGCGATCCACGCCCTGCGCGCCGACGACTATGTCATCAGTACCCACCGCGGGCACGGCCACGCCATTGCCCGGGGGATGGACCCCTACGTAGTGCTGTGCGAGATCATGGGGCGAACCCCCGGCTGCTGCCGGGGCAAGGGCGGCTCGATGCACCTGTCGGACGCCAGCCGGGGCTTCGTCGGAGAGAACCCGGTTGTCGGCTCCAATGCGCCGATGGCATGCGGACTGGCGGTCGCTGCACAACTGGCGGGGGCCGGTCAGGTCGTGGCCGACTTCTTCGGCGAGGGCGCCCTCAATACCGGGGCCTTCAACGAGGCGGCCAACCTTGCGGCCCTGTGGCACCTGCCGGTGATGTTCCTGTGCGAGAACAACCTCTATGCCATCTCCGTCCCCGTGTCCGATTCCAGCGCGATCGCCGAGCTGGAGAACCGCGCCTGCTCCTACGGACTTGCCGGCCAACGGATCGCGGGGATGCACGTGACACAGGTCTACACCGCCGTCCGCCAGACTGCCGCGCGCATGCGTGAGACACCGGGGCCGGCGTACCTGGTCTTTGATACGTACCGCTTCGAGGGACATCACACCGCCGATAAGCAGAGCTACCGTACGGCGGAGGAAGTCACGGCCGAGTTCCGGGCACATGACCCCGTTCACATCCTCGAGGCCGAGATGATCGAGGACCACACTGTCACTCTCGACGCCGCGATTGAGGTCCGCGAGCGCGTGCGGGCCGAGGTGCAGACGGCCTTTGAGCGCGCCCTCGCGGCTCCCTGGCCGCGGCCGGAGGCGGCGCTGGACGATGTCTACCGCACCAGCGGGGAAGGGGGTGGTGTCGATGGCTGAGGCGGCCAGGATGCGCAACATCACGTTCGCCCAGGCGATTCGCACGGCGATCCGCGAGGAGCTGCTGCGTGACGCCGCGGTCATCGTGTTCGGGGAGGATGTGGGGCACTACGGCGGCGTCTACGGGGCGACCACCGGGTTGCAGCGCGAGTTTGGCGCGCAGCGCGTCCGCGACACCCCGATCTCGGAGATGGCGATCGCCGGCGTCGCCGTGGGCGCGGCCCTGGCCGGCTACCGCCCGGTGGCTGAGATCATGTACTGTGATTTCCTGGCCCACGCCTCGGACGCGATCGTCAACGGCGCGGCCAAGTGGCGCTACATGAGTGGGGGGCAGTTCGCACTCCCCCTGGTCGTGCGCAGCCCGGCCGGTGGCGGGGCCGGCTACGCCGCCCAGCATTCGCAGAACCTCGAAGCATGGTTTGCCCACATCCCCGGACTGAAGGTCGTCATGCCGGGGCTGCCACGCGATGCCCGGGGGCTGCTGAAGGCGGCCATCCGCGACGACAACCCGGTCGTGTTCCTCGAGCACAAGGCTCACTATGGCTACAAGGGCGATGTGCCGGCCACCGAGGAGGTTATCCCCCTCGGCGTGGCGGACATCAAGCGGCCGGGCCGTGATGTGACGCTGGTGTCGTGGTCGCGGACGCTCACCTTCTGCCTCGAGGCCGCGGCCGAGCTTGAGCGCCGTGGCCTCAGCGTGGAGGTCGTGGATCCGCGCACGCTCCTGCCGCTGGACACCGACACCATCTGCGGCTCGGTCGCACGCACCGGGCACCTGGTCATTGCTCACGAAGCGGTGAAGTTCGCCGGCTTCGGCGCGGAGATCGCGGCCCAGGTGATGGAGCAGGCCTGGGACAGCCTGCGCAAGCCCCCGCTGCGGATTGCTGCCCCCTTCGTCCCGCTGCCCTATTCGGCGCCGATGGAGAGCTTCGTGATTCCCCAGGTGTCGACAATTGTCGACCAGATCGCGCATTACCTCGGGGTCGGGCCGGAAGGCCCACATCCGGCCGGCCCCCGAGGCGTAGCGGCCGGCTGAGTGCCTGACGGCGCCCACCACTGTGCCGCAGAGTCGTTCACAGTCCCAGCATGAGGTGAGACACCGGATGGTCACAGCGATCGTGCTGATCAATACTGAGATCGGTCGAACGCCTGAAGTCGCCCAGGCGCTGGCCGAGACCGAGGGCGTCGCGGAGGCCTACTCCGTCACCGGCGGCTATGACATCGTCGCCATCGTGAAGGTGCGCGAGTACGACGAGATGGCCCAGCTCGTCCCCGAGCGGCTGGCAGCCATCAAGGGGATAACTGCGACGCGGACGCTCATGGCGTTCCGACGGTACTCGGAGAAGCTGATGGAGCGCATGTGGGAGATCGGGTTCTCTGAGGGCCGCGAGCCGTGAGCGCCAGACCCACGGGGCACACACCGGCGCGCGGTACGGGGGCCGGCACCGTCGCCGGTCCCCCGGGAGATGGCCTCATCCCTGCGGGCCGAGACCTGCCACCCGCCACTTGCTGATCGCGAACGCGCCCCCCACGGGGAGACCGATGCGGGCGGCGAAGCCGGGCTCGTACGCATAGAAGGCGACCTGGCGGTAGGCGTGCGGTGCGCGCCACTCGCGGGGAACGACGCGCAAGAGCTCGCGCTCGATCGTGGCCGCCGGCACATCCTGCCCGGCAAGCGCTTGCGCCACGAGCTGACGCGCCGCCGTCAGTTGCGTGCCCGTGAAGAGCTCGAGCAGGTCGTCCTCGCCGCGGGCGACGAGGCCCGGCAGTCGCAGGCTCAGCAGCGGCCAGGCATTCTCACCCGCGAGCAGCAGGTACAGCGGCTCGTGGTCACTCCAGTCGTGCGCGATCGCTCCCGCACGCCCCGCGGCGGCAACGCTGGTAAACACGTACAGCAGTTCGCGCCCGATGGCCTCGCGGATCAGGCTCGAGTCCATGCTGGTGCTGTCCTCCCATTGCAGCAGGGCGAGCAGCGCCATGATGGCCTGGTTCTGGTTGCGGTAGTTGTGTTTGACGGTGGACAGCCCCACGGCGCGCATGTGCTCGCGCCATGGATCCTCGGGTCCCCGGAGGGCATCCCACAACTGTCCCATCAGTGCTTCCTGCGCGGCCCATTCGCGGTCACCCTCGTGTTGGGCCGTCAGCCACGGCTCAAAGCTCTTCAGGGCCTTGCCGACGAACTCGGAGATCAGCTCCGCCGATTGGTGCACCAGGTCGCCGGCATCGGTGAGGGTCGCCGCCCCGCGCGCGGCAAGGCCCGCGACCAACTCGGCCGGATCCTGGAACGACGCCGCCACGTCCGGCGTACCGCGGACCCACGGCGTGTCCACCACCAGCTCGTCAACCAGCAGCAGCAGCACGACATCCGCGAGGCACCCGGTGCATTGCTGGGCGCCCCAGCCGGGGATCTCGCGATGCAGAAGCCTGTCTCTCCCGGAGGCGCTCACACCCGGGGGAGCACTGAGACTGTGCAGGTAGGCCTTCGTCTTGCCCATCACGGTGCATCCTCTTCCGTAACGCAGCAGACTCGCTGCCGTCGCGGCAGCGCGCAACCTCCTGCATCAATTCCCCCCGCCCGGCCGGTTCTCCTCTTGCCATCGCAACCCACAATCACGGGAGCCCGTGGCACGAAAGCACAGAGCCCCGGCCTGGTGGGCCGGGGCTCTGAACTGCACACAGTACTCTCGAGCGAAGAAAAACCCCCACCGCCACACACACTTGGCCAATTCAGCCCCTGGGTGGCGGTGGGGAAGTGGGGGGGGATCCAGTGATCTTCATCGGCACTGCGTCCGTCCACCTGAGGGAAGTAACGAGCTCGTTGCGATGCGGTTGCCAGGCGTTCCCGCCGTCGGTGACGGTGGCACGCAAGCGTGCCGGACAAAAGAAAGGGCCGCCAGCGGTACCAGCGCCGGCGGCCAAGCGAAAGGAGTGTACACCCCTACTATCGGCAGGTCCCGTCGACACTTGAGGGCTTTGTCGGGGCGCGGTCGCGGATCCTGATCGGGCCACGCCTCCCGCCGGCGGGCAACGCGTCCCTTCCGCAGACGGCGCGGTCGTGCTAACATGGTCGTGGTAGGAGCACAGATGCGCGGTACCAGACTGGCTGTGTCGGTGGCCGGCGGGGGGGCCGCGCCATGTCCGCCACAGCTCGGGAGGCGAAGACGATGCGCACTGTCCGGCACCGCCCGGGGCCGATGGCCTCCCTGGCGGCCGGTGTGATGCTCGTGACGGCTGCCGCGGCGTCGGCGGAGACCCTCGCAATCAGCTCGTTTGAGACCGAGGCAGAGCTGGCCCGGTGGGAGATTGCGGGCGAGCGTGAGCTATCCGGCGAGCACGCGACCGACGGGCAGCACGCACTCCGGATCCGGTGGCCCCAGGGCCGCGGACTGATCACCAGGGGCTTCCCCGCGGACTGGTCGCCATGGGAAGTCCTCAAGCTGGATTGCTTCAACCCGGGCCCCCCGTTCTCGGTGACACTGCGCACCGACGACGCGACGGGGGCGACCGTCAGCTCCTGGTACCACTCCGTGCGCAGCGGCAAGAGCACGCTGGAGTTCGTGATCCCCGGGCTGGCAGAGCGCATCGACGTCGCCCGGATCCGCATGGCACATCTGCGGGTCGACCCGGCGCGGCAGCGGCCGGTGGAGGTCTACTTCGACAACCTGCGCTTCACCCGGGGCGAGCCGGCCGAGGTGTACCAACCCCCTGCCGTTGCCGCGCGGCCCCTGCTGCGACACCAGGTGAACCTGCTCGCCAACCCCGACTTCGAGGTCGGGTTGCAGGGCTGGCAGGCGCAGCCGCAGGCCGGGCCGGGGAGCTATGAGTATGGCACCGGCACCGGCGAGAACTGCCACTCCGGTGCCGCCTCGGCCGCGATCATCTGCAACCGGATTGGCCGCGGCGGCCTGTCGAGCGCTGCGGTGCGGCTCCCCGCCGCCGGCCCCTACAGTCTCAGCTTCTGGGTCCGCGGCACCCTCGGCGGCCTGATCCGCTACGGCCTGACTGGCGGCGGCGCCGACGATCTGCGGGAGGACCAGGCCACGGGACAGTGGCGCTGCCTCCGGGCCACCTTCGAGCGCCGGCAGGGCGAGACGGCCGCCGTCGCGCTGCTCAGCTCGGCCCCGGGCACTGTGTTCTTCGACGATGTGTGCCTGGCACCGGGCACCGGTGATACCGGCGCGGAGCAGGAGAGTGCGCGCCCGGCTCCCGACGTGGCGGGGAACCGGATCACCAACCCCAACTTCGAAGTCGGGATGTACGGCTGGGATAGCTGGGGCCAGTGGGACGGGGGCAGCTACGACTTTGGGTCCGGCGAGGGGCCCAACGCGTACTCCGGCGCCTCCGCCGTCGCCGTCATCTGCAACCTGCGGGGTCGCGGCGGTGTGTTCACCCAGCCACTCAAGCTGCCCCCTGACGCCTACACCCTCCGCTTCATGGCCAAGTCATCCGGCACCGGCAGCATTCGCTTCGGGGCCGTCTACCCCGGGGGCCAGTCCTTCCGCGACGCCAACCTCGGGTCGCAGTGGCAGCCGTTCACCGTCACCGTCACCTCCGAGATCGAGGGGCCGTGGCGTGTCTACCTGATGAGCACCGGGGACGGGACGATCTACTTCGACGAGGTGAGCCTGCTCGGCGCTCACCAGCCGGCGGCTTCCCCGAGGCCGTCCGCGGTACCGGCCGAGCCGCCGACGCGGCTGACACTACAGGGCGGTCACACACGGGTGAACGGGGCGCCCTTCTTCGCCATCGGCCTGTACCGCGCGGCGCCCGCTGATCTCGCGGGGACGGCCTTCAACTGCATTCCGGGATGGGACCCGGCCGACCGCACAACCCTCGATGCCTGCCACGAGCGGGGGGTGTTCCTGCTCCCCGATCTCACGGGGGTGATGCGCGGCCACCTCCCGCACCGCGTTGGCGCGGTGGCGCAGCCGGTGATGGACCATCCCGCCGTCCTGGCGTGGTATCTGTGTGACGAGCCGGATCACGAGCGGTGGCTGGTTCCACCGGATGAGATGCGCCTCGCCTCCCGGCTGCTGCGCGACCTCGATCCCGCTCATCTGACGTGCGCGGTCGTCATGCCATGGGCGGAGAGCAACCTGTATCGCTACGCCGACACCGTCGATCTCGTGATGACTGACATCTATCCCATCACGGAGACGCGCCCCGCGGACCTCGCCAGCATCTGGCGGTCGACCGCGGTACTGCGGCGCGCGGTGAAGGACGCCAAGCCGATCTGGGTGGTGCTGCAGGCGACCGCGGCCGGCACACCCGCGGAGCACGTGGCCGCGACCTATCTCGCGCTGGTGGAGGGTGCCGACGGGGTGTTCTACTGGGAGTATGAGGACGCCCGGTGCAAGCCCGCCGTGTGGGACACCGTCTGCCAACTGGCGCGCGAGCTGGCGACACTCACCCCCGTCCTGACCGGTGACGACGCGCTCCGACCGGCCACTGCGGGTCGGGGGCCGGTACGGTGCCTGCGCAAGGTCGCCCCCGACGGCGAGTACCTCCTTGCGGTGAACGGCGCGGCAGAGCCGGTGCGCGGCTGGCGCGCCACCGTGCCGGGCGCCGGTGACGGGAAGGCACAGGTACTGTTCGAGGAGCGAGCGGTGACTGTGACGGGGGCCGTGCTGGTCGATGACTTCGCCGCCTTCGCGCGGCATGTCTACAAGCTGCCGTAAGCCACGCCCACGGGGCATTCGACTTCGGCGCTACGCCGGTAGCCGGGTGGGGGCGTGCACGCTCGGTGCCCACCCCGATCCGATGTCGCCCGCGGCTGCAAGCCGCGCCCACGTGGCATCCGACTTCGGCGCTACGCCAGTAGCTACGTGCGGGCGTGCACGATGTTCCAGATCTTCTTGGCGGTATCGATCATGGTG
>CAZIWQ010000075.1:0-12713 GCA_964542355.1 uncultured Armatimonadia bacterium | reverse complement strand
GTGTTGTCTCTTCCCATGGGAAGTCGCGGCTGGAAGCCGCTCCTACAGGGTGCCCCTCACTGCGAACACCGGCGCGGCTGGAAGCCGCGCCAACATCGCTCAGGCGACGAACGACGCGTGCCCCACTTTCGCGACAGGCTCTGTCACCCGTGGCTACCTTCCGAGCGCCCCCGTTCGGGGGCTCCACGGCCGACCTACTCCAGCGTGAACTCCCCCAGACGAGTGAGCACGTGGAAGCTATCGTCGAAGGTAGCGCTCCATGTCAGGTGCTGCTGGTTCGGAGGCGGGACGCCCCGGGCCAGGTTCCCGTAGAAGACGCCCCCGGACTTCACTCCGCCGGGGACCAGTGTCGCGAGCGGGAGGGCCACGTAGGCCGTCCAGCGATCGGGTGCCACATCAGACACGATCCGGGCGCCGCTCTGCCAGTCCGTCGGCTGGCACTTCCCGATCAGCTTCTCCCAGGCGTAACCGATGCTTGCCCCCCGGTGCCCCAGGGCGAGCTGCCGGTAGGGCGCCTCGCCACGGCGGGCCGCGAAGAACAGCTCCCAGTCGTCTCCGGACCATACCTGGTCGGACGCCACTAGCTTCCCGGTGTCGCAGACGTCCTCCAGCTTGACATAGAGATAGCGCCCATCGTGCAGCGCAAAGCCCTTGAGGGCGCGATTGGTGTCCCCGCCGGCGACCTTGTGCCAGGGCGCCAGCACTGCCGCGCGGTCCCACGCGAGCCGTCGCGGGTCAGCCGCTTCCCCCTCGCTGCCGACCCTCGGGACGCGCACCTGCGGCGGCGGCTCGCGCCGCCGCTGCTCGATGACGAGCAGGTCGCGCATCCCCTGCACCTCGCGCGCGATGTCGGCCTTGCCCTTCTCCTGGCCGGCCGGTGTGCGGAACGCGGCCAACTGCTCCAGGCGGTAGGTCTCGTAACGCGCCAGCAGGCTGTCGCGAGTGAACGGCAGGGGCTGACCCGCGGCGAGGGCATCCCACATGCAGAACAGGCCGCTGTCCACGGGGATCCGCTCGCGGCGCACGTGGAGCAGGGCCTGCTTGTCCGTTCCGCACGCCGCCTCCGCCTCGTCCAGCAAGCGCTCGCAAGTCAGGTAGAAGTCGCGCGTCAGGTAGGGACGGTCGTAGCACTTCATCCCGGACATGTTGGCAGGCACCGCCGCGATCCGCTGCTGCATGAGCCGCAGATACTCGCGCATGCGGGGAGCCGCCGCCCCGTAGTAGCCGTTGAAGAAGGTCTGCAGCAGTGGCTCATCCGGCTGCGACGGGTCGAGCAGCAGTTGGAAGCCGAGCCACCGCTTGAGGGCATAGAAGCTGGTTGTCTCCGGGCTCTCGCACTCCACGTAGACTGACTTCACCTTGTTCCGGTAGAAGGTGCGCAAGTCGATCGGGAGGCAGGCGATGGGAGCGTAGGGAGTGGCGAACTTGTCATTGGGCGAGTACTGAATCCAGTAGTCCCACTCGGCGAGGTGCGGGGCGACCAGCCCTGCAGACGCCGGAGCTGCCCGGCGTTGGTCGGATGCGTCAGGGGATGGAACAGGTCGGCGTCGCGACCCCACTCGGCGTTCAGCTCGGCCACGCGGATGATGACATTGTCGCGCGGCTTGAGCGTCTTCGGGGGGACCTGCGTGATCGAGTACGCGAAGGTCATCACGTAGACGTCGGGGTACAGGTCGCGGATACCGTCCGCAATCTCGTTGATGAAGTCGATGAGCGGGCCGCTCTCGGAACCCTCCCGCTCGCTGAGTGCTTTGCACGAGGGGCACTGGCACATCCAGTGGTTGTCATTCTGGCTGATGTCGAAGATGCGGGCGGGCGGGCTGCCGTCTTTGGCGGCGCGCTCGCGGTCGCCGGCGATGAAGCCCTTCAGGCGGGCCAGGACCAGCTTGCGCACCTCCGGGTGAGTCAGGCAGATGCCGCCGGGCCCTGAGCCGTCCACGGCGCCGACGCGCTTGCCGCGCGCGTCCATGGAGAGGTACTCCGGGTGATCGGCCGGGAACTCGCTGGCATACGCCCCGAAGGTATGGCACCCGCCAGGCGGTCCCAGGCGAATGGTAAAGCCGTGCCTGGCCCCGAGACCGCCGCTGCCCGAGCCATTCACACGGTTGCGGACCCGGTAGGCGGTATCCTTGGTGTACAGGCCGCCGTCCAGGGAGTAGTAGCCGCCGCTGATGGCACGGTCCCAGAACGCGGGTTGGCCCTGCAGTCGGAGCGGCGGCACGACGAGGTCAGGACGCGCGGGAACGACCTCGGTGCTCTCGTCAAGCCAGTGGCAGCCGAGGCGCTGCTCGAGGAGGGCGTAGACGCCGTAGAGGGTTCCGCGCGGGCGGCCGCCGCTGATGACGAGGTCCGAATCCACGGTCCGGACAACCCATTCCTCCTCGCCCAGGCCCGCGAACCTCACCCCATGGGCCCGCGCAAACCGTGTCTGCCCGACGAAGATCCGCCTGGCGGCAGGCAGTGTCTCCGTCTCGGCGAGCACGCGGAAGGTGGCGCCGCTGAGACGCCCGAGGTAGGTTGCCAACTCCTCGACCGCGAAGCTCTCCGCCGGGATTGGCGACCGCGCGTGGACGATGACGTACTCGGTCTTGCCCGCCCGGGCCAGCGACAGCGAGGCCTCCCGGGTCTGGGCCGCAGCACCCGGCCACGAGCCGAGGCAGCCCACGCAGGTTAGCAGCAACAGTCGGACGAGCCGGTGGTTCGTGCGCATGCGGCGTCTCTCCTTGACTGCAGATTGTGTCATCGGGCTCGTAGGATGCCCAAACTAGTCTGCGCCGTGGGAAGTGCCTTGACGGCTCTCGCTCAGCTCCCTGCCCTGGAGACCCGGCCGGAACGGCCACATCCGGCCGGCCCCCGAGGCGTAGCGGCCGGCTGAGTGCCCTCCAGAGCCATTCTGGCGTGGCTTCGCGGCCTCAGTACGGCCTTTCGGCCACTCTCATAGTGCTGTCTTCGCCGCCCGGCCCGGTCGCCCTCCCGCATGTTCTGGCCTCGGCTTCTCGCGGTGCCGTCTCCCCTCGCTTGCCTGCTCTTCAGCCTCATTGCTGACGGTCGTGGCCGCCAGGTGCTGGCCCCGCGCCCACGGTGGCGAGCCCGTACGCGGCGACATTGCCGGTTGAGTGGGCGGCAATGACCAGGGGCGCCGCACCGGTGCGGGGCAGCACTCCGACCGACTCCACCGGGCCGTCGCAATGGCCCATCGGCTCCAGCGCCAGATTCAGCACTGTCAGCCCGCGCGCGGTGCCGGCCACGATCTGCCGGCCGGCCAGCGCCAGCGACCGCACCGCGCCGTCGAGTGCCACCTTCGCCGCCGTCTTGCCTTGCTCGGTCTCATAGGCCACAACGTAACCGTCCTCGCGGCCCACCAGGATCTCCGGCTTGCCGTCGCCGTCAAGGTCCGCCAGCAGGCTGCACAGGTTGGGTGGGTGGCTGAAGTGCGACCAGCGCTTCGCGAAGTCCTGCGGGCCGAAGAAGTCAATGCCGCCGGGGTTGATCGCGACCACGCCCAGCCACGCGCCGTCCTGCCCGCGCACGACCGCGCCGCCATGGTACAGCCGGGCCTCCTGGTTGCCGCTCGAGTAGCCCGTCAGCGCTCCATGACCCAGGTAGGAGGGCAGTGCGCCCTCCTCCAGCGGCGTCTCGGACGGGATAACGCCGAAGCCGAAGCCGTAGAGCCCAACGACGGCCAGCTCCTCCCGAGCATCGCCAGTAACATCGGGCACGGTGAAGGCGAACTTGCCGCCGCGCGCGTAGCCGGGGTGCTCGATGCGGGTCACGGCCAACTCCGGCGCGGCGGTGACCCGGTAGCAGGTGTAATGCGGGAAGAAGAGGTACTCCAGGCGTTTCTGCCCGTCGGGCCGCCACGCGGCGAGGCAGGCCGGGCGAGCGGAGCACAGCCCACTGGTCGCCTCATCCTTGATCGTACTACGGATGTCGACGGCGAAGCGCTGCTGCCCGGCGAGGTCATGCGCCGCAAAACTCTCGGCGAGACTGAAGGTGAGGATCTCCTGCCGACCGTCCCCATCGATGTCAGCCAGCACCGGGTCTGCCGCGAGCGGGGAACCCAGATCGTGATCCCATAGCACCTTGCCCTCCACCGACAGCATCAGCAGGTGCGAGCCCGCCTGGTAGAGTACGCCGCCATCGGGCCCGCCGAAGCCGCCGCACCACACCCGCGCGGGCTGGCGCGGCTCGTGGTCCTGTCGCACCACCTCGATCTCCATGAAAGTGGTCTCTCTGCCGGTCAGGAGGGCAGAGTAGGTGCCATCGGACAGCTTGGAATAGCCGCTCGCGGGGTCACCGGTGAGCTCGACCTGATGGCGTGGTGTGATGCGGACATGGCGCGCCTTCTCGCCCACCGGCAGCACCAGCACCGGGAGCCGCATCGTGTACATGTAGTGCGCGTTCTCGCGGTACCAGATGTCCAGGGCGGGCCGAGCGATCTCACGCTTGCGGTTGTCCTGCTGAAAGTGGTCACTGCTCAACTCGACGGTGAAGGCGTAGTCATCGGCACGGAAGTGCTCCGGGCGGTACTCGGGGCTGCGGCTGCGCACCAGACGAAGCTCACGGATGTCCACCTCGCGGCCCAGGTCGAGCACGATCGTGCCGGGTGTGCCGGGCAGCCAGCCCGCGCGTTCGCTCCCGTGCCAGCCGTAGCCACTCGGCGGGCTGAGCAAGTAGTCACGCCAACTGGCGACATTGCCGATCTGTACCGGCGGCTCGGCAGTAGCGAGCAGACCGGCGTGGCGGCGGAAGCCCGGTGGCACGGCCGCGGCGGTCCAGACCGGCTGGAGGATCGATGGCGCAGGCTTCGCTTCTGCGGCGGAGGCCGGCGGGGGCGACGGTGGGTGCGCATCCCACAACGCCGCCAACTCTCGCCCCACCGCCGCCGTCAGCGGTGCCACAGCGACGCCTAGCTGGTGCCTTCCCGGCGCCAGATCCAGCGTCGCCGGCAGCGGCGCCCCGTCGAGCTTCGCCGCCGCCTCCGGCCTGGTGGTCACCTGGATCGGCTGATGGCCCGGGTTCTCGAGCCACATGGCGTCCCCGCCGGGCAACAGCGAGAGCGTAACATCCGCACTCGCGGTGAGGGCCAGAACACCCGGCAGCGTCGCGCTGCGCAGACCGGACGCGACCAGCCCCTCCTGCGACACGTGCCACAGTCGGGCGTCGGCCGTGACGGCCTGCAGGTGCAGCGGGCCGGTGCCGATGGCCGCGAGCTCGGCCAGCTCCTCCGTCTTGCCCCGCACCAGCACCGCCCGGTCGGTCCAGGGGCGCAGCTCGAAGCTCCGTGCGTGCCTGGCATCAGAGGCGAAGAGGAGGTTGTTGAAGCAGGCGCTCTCGCCGGGCGCTAGATGCGCGCGCTGGAGCTGCCGCACCATCGTGGGCCGTGACGCGCCGTCCATCGGCTCCTGCGTGACCTGCCAATCGGCCGGGCTGACGCCCTGCAGGTGCAAGCGCACTCCGAGCATTCCGTCCACGGCCTCGAACCGCCTGTCGCCGACCGGATCGCCGGGCTGGAGGGACCGCCAGCGGCAGGTGAGGTTGTAGGTGTCCTCCTCGCGTGCGGTGAGCGCGTCCAGGCAGACGAAGTAGCCCCGCTTGCGGTGCACGATCGAGCGGCTCCAGCTCAGTCCGCCCTCGTGCTCCTGGATGGACCGCAGGCCCGTGAGGGTCGGCGTGCTGAACTGCGCCCCGCGCAGGCACGCGATCCCCTGCGGATCGGCCTGGCCCCGGCTGGCCGACACCGTTGACCGCTGCCAACTCGTCTGCAGGTTCGTGTTGGCGAAGAGCAAGATCGAGCCGAGCTCGGTGTAGCGGATGATCGAGTTGGCGCTGAAGCCTTCGCCCCCGCCCGGCCCGCCGAGGTTCACGCCCTGCAGCAGCAGGTAGGCATCATTGGGGTCGTGGCCATCCCGGAAGACGGCCTTGGTGAAGGACTGCTCGGCCGCGACGGTCAGCGGGGCCAGCACATCATCGAGTTTCCACTGCGAGCAGCGCCGGTACCACCACGGGTCCATCGGCAGGAGGCTCAGGCCCTGGTAGCGCGTCGGCTCTGCCGGGCGCACGCCGGTCGCGAGCCCCGCGATCTGCGGCGGCTGCGGGACCTGCATGTGGCTCATGAAATGATGCGTGTTGTCCAATAGCCAGCGGTACTGGCCGTCGTGGTCGAAGAACGTCGCCAAGAGCAGCGGCAGTCCGCCGCCGGAGTAGGCCTTGTGCGCGCCGGGGCGGCAGGTTATGTAAGCGTCGTCACCGGCCTGATACCCCAGGTTGTCTTTGCCAGCCATGTAGAAGTCGGCCATTCTGCCGAAGATGTCGCGCTCCACCACGCGGTAGTCACCGAGCAGGAGGTACATGTCGGCCATGAAGGACAGGTTGTCCACGCCCTGGGTGCCGACTTCGTTGCTCATGTAGCGGTCGTCGAGAATGAGCGACTCGATGTGCTTGCGCAGCCGGTCGTAGCCTTTCGCCACGGCTGCCTGCTTGTCGGCGGGAACATCGGCGATGTGGGTGAGGTAGTCGTAGATGATGTGGTGGCCGATGAGGCCGGAGATGGGGTGGCGGCTCATCCAGTTCGTGGCCGAGCCCACCGGTTGCTGCAGCGGCACGAGCCCCGCCCAGTCTGTCGAAGTCAGGGCGATCGCCAGGAGCCTGTCCTCCACGCGCTTGCGCTCGGCGTCGGTCAGAATGCCCGAAGCCAGCACCTGCCGCAGCGGGCGGTAGGTGCGCTCCCAGTCATAGTGGCCGCCGACCAGGAACCCCCACGGGTCGGGCTTGGCCATCTCGGCCATGAGCGTCTGGCGCGCCCGCTGGGCACAGCCGGTGTCGCCCTGCCAGTACCACCGGCCGGCACACCAGACGAAGTCAGGCGAGCCGGCGCTGGGGCGGGACGTGGGTCCGGTTGCGTCGCCGAGCTCGATGAGCGGGCCAAAGCTGCCGCGATTCTCGCCGGCAAGCTTCACCAGGCGGGCCACGCCCGCATCAAGCCCAGCCTGATCCGAGCCACCCACTGACAGCATGTGCACGCCCTTCTGGAAGGGCTGGAAGATGGCGCGCAGGCTGTACTTCCCGGGACCAGGATAGGCGCTGCTAGATCCCTCCAGGAACTGGCTGAAGAGCGCGAACATGGCGCGGTTGTTGGCCACATCACCCAGCAGGATCAGCGGGCGACCCAGCCATTCATCCCGCAGGCGCCAGTTCCTCCCAGCCATGACTTCGTCGGGCGCGACGAGCGGCAAGTCCACTCCGAGACCCTGCCGCAGGCCCGCGCGCAATGCTGCCGCCGCCGGAGCCACCTCCGGGGGAGCCACGATGGCCGCCGCAGTCTTGCCTTCGTGGACCAGCTCCAGCGTCGGCGCGGCGCAGCAGGCCCCGCCGACGGAGAGAATGAGGGCGCACATTGGGGGCGCGATCACTCGCGGCAGCGAGCTCCCGAACCGGCGCATCACGAAGCCTCCTCTCGACAAACACTACTGCCATTGGTGTTCCGCCTCGCGGCGCTGGTACCTGCCAGACCACCTCGCGGGGTCGCTCCAGGCCGTGGCCTTGCGCCAGCAGGTGTTGGCGCCGGAGCGCCAACCGGGGACATCGCCACCGGACGATCCAGGTTCCCCCGGCGGGCTCGGGCCGGCAAGCGTCAGCCTCCCTGCGGCGCGTCGACCGCAGCGCTCTCGCGGCCACCACTGGGTGGTGGGGAGGTAGGGCCGCACAGCAGGGCGCATTCTCAATCTCTGTCTGCAGGCCTGGAACTACGGCTTCCCGCAGGAGACGGAGAACTCCGTGGCCTGCATCCTCAGCGACGCGGAGCCACTGGAGACCGGTGAGGATGGGCGGGCGGTTCCACCGGTGACCTGCGCGGCTCTCTGAGGGTGCCGGCACGGGATGGCGGGTGCTGCCGCCGCTCATGCCGCCGGAGGGTAGGCGGCCGACTGGTTGTGCCCGCGAGGCGGAGGACCTGCCGCCAGGCGACGACGCATGATCGGATGCTATCCAACGGTCCCCGGAGCCATCATGTCACGCAAGAACGTCATTGTGCTGCACACCGACCAACAGCGCTACGATAGCCTGGGATGCAACGGCAACCCACTGGCGCGGACGCCGCACCTGGACGCCCTGGCGGCGGGCGGCACCGTGTTCACGCGACATGTGACGGCGAACCCGATCTGTTCGCCCTCGCGGGCCAGCCTGCTGACCGGCCTGTACCCACCGGGGCACAACGTGTGGTGCAATGGCGTGGCGCTCAGCCGCCGCGAGTACGCGATCTTCGACACCCGCAGCGAGGACCAGCGTTGCGACGCGAAGGGCGGCTTCGTGCCCGAGCCGCCCACCATGGCCGACATGTTCGCCGGCGCCGGCTATGACACCGCCAGCTTCGGCAAGTTGCACCTCACGCCCTATCTTGCACCCGAAGCGTGGCGCTACCCCGAGACGATCGGCAACTGGCAACAGGGCTACTTCGACGGCTGGAACGGGCCGTACTGTGGGTTCCAGCACTGCGAGTTGACGCTCGGGCACGGTGAGGGAGCGTGCTACGTCGCGCACTATGGCGACTGGCTGCGGCGAGAGCACCCGGAGTCCCTGGAGGGGCTCAAGGAGCAGCGCCCGCGTCCCTTCCCGGAGATCGGCGACATGTATGCCTCCGCGCTGCCCTCTGAGCTGCACCACTCGCACTGGCTGGCCGAGCGACTGGTGAGCTACCTGCGACAGCGTGGCCCGGGCGAGACGCCCTTCTTCGCCTTCGTGGGCTTTCCCGATCCGCACCATCCCTTTGTGCCCTGCTCTGACATCGCGCCGGACTTCGAGGACTGCCCGGTGCAAGTACCGGTTGACCCGGAGGGGCGGGGGATGGCCGGCTCGCCGGTGCTGCCGCTCAATCAGCAGACCCTCGACGGCATCAGCCCCGAGGCCGTGCGGCAGGCCATCCGCTACACCTATGCAATGGTCTACCAGATTGACGTCGCCGTGGGGATGATCGTTGCGGCGCTGCGGGAGATGGGCTTGCTGGAGAACACCATCGTTGCGTTCACCGCCGACCACGGGGACTATCTGGGGGACCATGCCCACCTGCGCAAGGGCTTCGGGGCGTCGCACTCCTTGCTGCACGTGCCGCTGATCATTCGCGCCGCCGGCGCAGACCTGCCTCCCCGCGTGGACTTGCCGGTGAGCAACTGTGACGTGATGCCGACGCTGGCGGCCCTGGCCGGCGTGGCCCCACCGGCGGTGCAGCATGGTGCAGACCTGACCTCCGTGCTGCGCGAGGGCCGTGAACACTGCGCCTTCGCCTTCAGCAGCAACGGTGATCGCTCCAGCGTCAACCACACGATCTATGACGAGCGCTTCCGGCTGACGTGGTACCCGGGCGCGGACTTCGTGGAGCTGTTCGATCACGATGACGATCCGGACGAGGGTCGGAACGTGGCTGGATTGCCCAAGCATCAGGAGGCACGCAAGCGGCTGCTGGAGGCGCTGCGGGCCGAACTGTGCCGCAGCTACAATCCGCTCCTCGCCCGCACCTGCGCCTGGTGAGCGCCGGCTTCGCGGAGCCAACCCGCCACACCGGGAGCGTCTTCGCAGCCGACGAGAAGCCGGGAACAGGGCTCTGGTGACCCTTACCCGGGCCGGGCGGGTGAGACCCAGATGGGGCTGATCCAGGCCATTTCGTGACCCGGACGGCCAATGTCCCGGGCCGCTGGCCGGCCACATTACGGTGCTGATCCTCGCCGCGCACCAGCACGTCGAACGGCTCGCCTATCACCACCTGACTGGGAACATGCGCCCGCAGGCCGGCGAGGGTACTGCCAGTCATGTGGATAACGATGTGGGTATCCGGGCGACGGTTCCCTGCGTCGGACGCACAAGCCCGGCGACCGGGTACTGGAGCTGCGCGGCGTCGCCGCCGACGACCGGCGCCTTACCGACCTTGCCGGGGACGCACGCCACAGTGCCCGCGACAGTCACGGGCGCCACGCGGCCGGGCGTCCCTGCCGCCTCGCGAGTGTCCTCGAAGCCGGCATGGAAAGTCAGCGGCGACAGCGGCGCGGCCCACGGGCCCGCGGTCACACCGAGACAGGCGGCGATCGCCGCGACCGGCAAGGCCAAACAGTGTCTCACTGCGTGCACCTCCGGGGCTGGACTCCAGGGGTCTGGCGGAAAAGACCACATCCGGCCGGCCCCCGAGGCGTAGCGGCTGGCTGAGTGCCCTCCGGAGCCATTCTGGCGTGGCTTCGCGGCCTCAGAACGGCTTTTCGGCCGCTCTTCTAGCGACTACCCTCAGCGGAGCCCCAGTCGTGACGTGTCGCTCCGCTTCACGGCCGCGAGAGCGGCGGCCATGTCCCCGCTCTCGCCCTCCAGGCAGAGGACGACCTCCTGCCCCGCCGCTAGCTCGCCCACGAACATGCCAGCCTCGCGGGCCAGCGCGCCCCCGGTGACCGCGACGGGCACATCGCCGAAGGGATCGCGCAGGCGCACGGTGGCTGCCACGCCGGCCCGGATCGTCACCCATACCGTCCGGCTCTCCCGCCGGATGGCGGAGACGGTGAACGCTCCCTCGGTGAGCAGACCACGGAAGACCACATCTCGCCAATGGGAAGGCACCGCCGGGAATACGCGGACGATGTCACCCCACCCTTGCACCAGCATGTCGTTGATCCCGGCGGCGATGCCGCAGTTTGCCTCCATGGTGAAGGGGCGGTCATCCCCGCAGAACAGGGTTACCCCCGTGCGCCGGACGTCGCGGTTGAAGTGCAGACCACTGGACCCGATCCAATACTCGGCGAAATGCAGCAGGCAGTCGTAGGCGAACTCCGGGCGTCCGACCACGGCGCCGAAGCTCGCCATCTGGGCATAGGTGTGGCCGGCCCACTGGTACTGCCCGAGGGAGAAGTACTGCGCCAGGCTGGCATCGATCACTTGCCGGGCTGCCTCGCCGCCCTCGATGGTGAGGTCCATCCCCGGGTGAATGGCCATCAGGTGCGAGGGGTGCCGGTGCGGCTGATCCAGCGGTTGGCCCGGCCACAGGCAGAGCGCCTTCCCCTCCGTGAGCGCGTACGGCGCAAGCCGCTGCCTCACCTCCAGCGCGGCGGGAGTCAGGTCGGCTCTGCCCAGCGCCGCCTCCATCTCCACGACCCAGTCGCAGCAGCGACGGATGAGCGCCAGGTCAATGTTCGGGTCCTTGCACCAGGCGCCGGGAGTGTTGTCGCGGTACTCGGGGCTCGTCGAGAGCGGCACATGCAGGAAGCCATCGGCCTCCGGCTCCAGGTTGGCGCGGTAGAAGCGGAAGACCTCGGAGACCAGGGGGTACCCGGTGCTTGCCAGCCACTCGCGGTCCATGCTGTAGCGCCAGCGCAGCCACGCCAACCAGACGAGCCAGCCCGAATTGCTCCAACCGAACATCACCGTGTACCAGCAGCGGATCAGCACCAGCCCCGGCGTGAAGCTGCAGGGCCAGAAGGTCCCCTCGGTCCCGAAGACGCGCCGCGTGAAGGCCTGCGCCAGTGGGAGACAATCGCGCATCAGGTCGCACCAGCTATCGAGCAGGTCAAGATGACCCGAGGCGAGGGCCGGCCAGAATGTCTCCTGCAAGTTCATGTCGCCGGCGTACTCGCCGCGCCAGGGCGGCAGCACCCCATCCATCGCCCAGAGCCCCTGCAGGCCCGGCGGGAGCTCGCCACGCCGAACCGCCGAGGCCAGTAGGTAGAGCCCCAGGTACCACAAGAGCTCCATCCGCTCCTCAGGGAGATGGACCGCCGAGGCCTCCCAGAACTCGCGCCAGGCCGCAACGTGCTCCTCGTAGAGCCGCTCCACCCCCGTCTCCGCGGCGGCATGCCAGGTCGCCAGGGCCTGGGCCCGCGCCTCCGCGGGCGTCGCAGCGCTCTCGATGGCCAGGAAGTGATCGGGACCCCGGGGGTTCCAGGCCACGGCATAGCCCGGTCCCTGCGGGATGCTCTGGCACAGGATTCGCACCGGCCCGTCGTCCTCAACCTGCGGTGGCGGATGGCCCAACGGGGTCAGGGCGTCGTTCATCTCCGCCAGGGGTACCATGTCCAGGGAGGCTGAGGCCGGAGGGGAGGTGACTCGCAGGCAGATGACGTTGCGCGCACGGTGCACGAAGGCGAGGAGCCGGTGCTCTCCGGCGGCCGTCCGGAGGCGGCCCTCAACGCTGGCGACACCCAGTGCGAGGCCACACTCATAGTGGGTCGCCTCGCCCAGCGACAACTGTGCGCGGCCGATGCTGATCTTGGTCGGGCCGACGGGGTTGTCGCGCAACTGGCGGCCCTCGAAGATCTCGAGGGCCTCGTCGAAGCGCCCTGCCGCGACCAGCCGCCGCAGACCGGCATAGGTGAAGTCGGGGTGCTCCTGGTAGCGATCGTCGCTGCGCACGTCCCACAGGTCCGCCTTGTCGAGGGTGAGACAGAGGGGGTTGCCATCACCCCACAACATCGCACCGATGGCGCCATTGCCGAGGGGGAAGCCGTCGTGCCACTCCCCCGGCGCTCGCCGGTGAACGACGCGGTGTGCCATGGCTCCGCTCGGTTGCATCTCGGTCACTCCTCGCGTCTGACTTGCCTCGGCCGGCCCTGCCAACTGCCCGGACGGTCCTGGCCGCTCTCGTCTGTCTGGACCTCGCGCGTATGGTCCGACTGTTCCCACCCGCCGTGGCGTCGACCTCCCCCCGGCGCATCCGTCGGGCGAGGGCGTTCGCCTCGACCTCCCCTGCC
>CAZIWQ010000074.1:4765-12740 GCA_964542355.1 uncultured Armatimonadia bacterium | reverse complement strand
CGGCAGACGCCGGGGGCTGGGAGGCGGCTACGCCGCCATTCGTCCTTCGGACGACAGCAAGCCCCCCGGCGCCCTGGGCCTCGGTGGCTCAGATCGCACTACCCGTCGATCTGCAGGAGACCGTCATCCTCCAGGCCGTCCTGCTCGCCTTCGAGCCACTTGCGGAACAGCTCCTGGGCCTCGTCCTTGGTGATCGTGCGGCCGCGGAGCGCGTCGCGCAGCTCGGCGAAGTCACGGGGGGCCAGCTTCTTCCCCGACAGGGCGCGGTTGACGTAGGCAATGACATCATCGGTGAACAGGGTCAGGATCTCGCGGGGGCTGGGGTCGCGGCCGAGCTCGAGGATGGCCTCGATCCGCGCCCCGATGTCGCCGCGGCGGGGGGCCGCGTCAACATAGTGGCGGAGCGCCTCGCGATGCGGGGCCTCGGCGAGCGCGGCGGCATACGACCGGATCGTCGCTCGCGCCTCCGCCAGTAGCGCCTCCACCGGGATGAGCGCGGGCTCCTCCTCCAGCCGCAGGCGGCAGTCGGGGCAGACGGGTGAGCTCTCCAGCACCTCGGCGAGGTCGGCGCGGGTGCAGCGGCGCGCCGCCTCCGCCTCCACGCGCGCGAACATCTCCTCCGCCCCGGGCGTGACGTCAAGGTGCAGCCGACTGAGCTGACTGAGCGCCCGCAGCTCGGGCGACTGGTGCACGCCCCGGTACTGGTCGAAGACGGTGGAACGGTAGACGCGGCCATGCCAGGTGATATAGCCCCGCTTGTACGAGGCGAGGAAGATCTGCACTTGTCGGCGCAGGTTCATCTCCTCGGCGACGAGGTTCTCGCCGGAGGCGATCAGGTTGAGGATGGCACGGCGGCGCGTATCGAGGTCACTGCCGGTCGCGAGTGCCATCTCCGGACTGAGCAGGTAGCGGCGCACGGCGACGATCTCCGGGGCGAGCTTCTCCAGGTGCGTGTCGAGCGCATCGATGCGACGGAACAGGCCGGCCAGCCGGGAGGCGCCCTGCGGGTCACCAATGAGGCTCTCGATGTCGTGGATGAACTCCTGAAGCCCCGTCGCGGGATGCAGCTCGGGGCGGACGTACTGGAAGCTGCTCTCGAGTGCGGTGATGTCGGCGAACGTCTCGCGCCACTGCTGCGGCCGTTGCTCGACCTCCTCGATGTGGGTCTCCAGGCGGCGGCGCAGCGTGTCGGCCTGGCCGAGGTAGTCGGCGCGGGAGGCCACCAGCCGCTCCCACACCCGCTGCTGGACCCCGTGGTCTTGTCCCGGCAGCGGGAAATCGAGCACGATACGACACACCCGCGCCAGCACCTGCCACTGGCCCGGCGTCAGCAGCGGGGGGCGTGCCACGTAGTGTACCGACCCGCTCAGCGGAGTCGCGATGTCCTCCATCCGCACCAGGTGGGTGCGGTCACGCACCGCCGCCAAGAAGCCGGTGCGAATCAGGGCCCCGACCACCAGCTCGAACAACTCCGGCGGCAACCCGAGCGGCGACTTGACCAGGTGCTGGGCGAGGTCGGAACACGAGATCGAGCGTCCGGTCTCGTGCTGCGGGGTCTGGTCGCGCTGGCGCACGCGCGCCATGACCTCCGCGGCGACCTTGCTGCGGGTGGCGTCGACCGCATACTCGTGGTCGCGGAACACCGCGAGCCCGAGCGGCATGAGGAAGCTGTGAATCAGCTCGCGCAACGGGTCATCGGGTTCCGGCGCCGTCACACCGGGGCGGATGACCTGGTCGGTGAGCGCGTCAATCTGCTCGCGGGCCACAAGCGGGCGGCGCGGCGCAATGCTGGCAAACTCCGGGAAGGCGCGGTCGAAGGCCCGATCGGTAACCGCTTGCAGGGTGCCCGGCCAGTTGCCGTTGAGCGCCGACAGCTCGCTCGCGGTGACCGCCTGACCGAACGGGGAGAGCACCTCGCCCTCGTAGTAGGCGGTCCGCACGAGCTTGCGGACACTGGCCACCAGCGGCGCCTGCAGCTCCGGCAACTGGTCGCGGAGCCCGCTGTCAGCACTCATTGCGCCCTCGTCCTCGAGCAGCTCAGCCACCGCCGTGAACTCCTTGAGCACATCCAGCTCCTGCGCCGAGAACTCGCGCGGCACCCATGTCAGAATGGCCGCGGACCAGCGACTGGCGGGCGTCGTCTCACACGCTTGCCGCCACGCCTTCTCCTGCCCGGCGCGGTCCGGCAGACGCGCGACAAACAGGTAGGCGTCCTCGACGGTTGCCGGGTCGCCGAGGTCAGCCACGTATTCGCTGATCACGCCCGGCCCCAGCGTCGCCAGGTCGAGCAGCCGGGCGGTGATGCAGCGGAACGTGTTGTGCCACTGCACTTCGAGGGTGCGGCTCTCGGTCAACTGTGCCAGGGGGAACACGGGCTCATCGCAGGCCGCGACTGCCCGGCGCCACAGGCGGGTGTCGCTCGGGGCGAAGGAGGCCTTGGCCGCGGCGATGCGCCGCCGCAGCGTATCGCTGACACTGGTGCGCACATCGACCGAGTACACCGCGGGCCCGTCGGCGACGCCCCGCCGGATGTCGACAAAGCTGCCGGCGAGACGCATCGCCTCCAGCGCCCGCGAGGTCAGCGCGGCATCGGCGACCGCACCACCCTCCGGCGTCAGCCCCAGCGACTCGGCCAGGAGCGACACCGGGGCCGTGAGGTTGGCCAGGCGCAGCACAATCAACGTCCGCACCAGGCGGACGCACAGCTCCGCCGCCGGCGGGAACACCTCGGCGGCGTTCTTCTGGTAGTAGTCCAGGACGTCATAGATGTAGGCGGAGACCTCAGGGTGGGAGGCGATCCGCGGCCGCAGGTAATCGAAGACGTCCTCAGTCGTCACGAGTTGGCGGAAGTCGCGGCGCAGCACCCCGGCGAAGCCGGTCTGGTCGAGCAGGTCCTGCATGAACGCCACGAGCGTGTCGGCACTGCTGAAGAACCGCGCGGCGATACTCTCGAGACATTGCAGTGCCGTCGGGTGGAGCGGATAGGCCTCGGCCAGCTCATCGGCGGAGAAGCTCGTCTGGCCGAAGGCAGTCTGGTAGGTGGCGCGCACCTCGGCGATGGCCGTGAGGTACTGCTCGGGGTCCGTCCGCCCGATGATGCGGCGGCGCGCTACGGTCCGCATGTGCTCGGGACTGAGCACCAGATCGCTACGGTAGCTGGAGCGAATGGCGTTGAGCAGATAGGGCTCGACCGCCGTCACCTGCTCGAGGCCCTCCTCGAGGGTGGCGACCAGAAACAGGGGCGAGATCTTGCAGCGCTGACCGATGAAGTCGAGGAACGAGCAGTCGCCGTGGACGGCCTTGGGGCCGACGCCGGAGAGGAATTCGTTGAGGTCGTCGACCAGCCAGACGATCCCGGGCACGTGCTTCTCGCGCACGATCTCGAGCAGGCGCGAGAGGCGCTCCACCCGCGACTGGCGGAAGTCCAGGGGGTAGCGGATCTGCTGGGCGAACTGGCGGGCGGTCTGCACCGCCTGTGGCGGCAGGCGCCGCCGCAGGGCGTCCCACGAGGAGTACCCCGGCACGTGCTCGTGGGTGTAGGCGTCCAGCTCCTGCGAGTAACGCGGGACGATGTGGCGGTCAATGAGATCAAGCGCGTAGGACTGGTCGGACAGCGGCACGGCCAGGCTGTAGCGCGGGGCCCGGAGCACCTGTTCGGTCCGGTCGAAGATCACGTCCTCGAGGTGCTCGTCGTGGCCGCGATGCTCTGCGAGCGGAATTGGGACGACCAGGTAGTGCCTGTCGCTGAGGGGCTGCCGCAGATCGGCGTACGAAGGGTGCGCGTTGACGAACACCGACCACGCCGGCGTGCTCTGCAGCAGCAGGGCGATGGCGCTGAGCAGGTGGGATTTCCCGGAGCCGCCGCTCCCCCGGACGAGGAAGGCGCCGCCCCGCTCGCCATTGGCGGCGATCGTGGTGAGGATGACGCGCAGCACGTCCATCGGCTCCGCCTCGGCCGCCACGTACTGCCCGAGGAGCTCGGTGAGCTGCGTCACCGTGCCGAGGGTGAGGTCGGCGCTCTCGCGCTCGAGGGCCTCCAGCAGGCCACCGACGGAGGCGAGGTCGATCGCCCGCGCCGCGTCATGAACGGAGATCAGGTCGGAGATCCTCATCGATACACCCGCTCCGGTTTCATCATGGGGCGTCAGATCCCTGCATCGCCGCTGGGTTCGAGCTGGCGCAGGCTGACGAGGGCTTCGTAGATGCTCAGCCGCAGGCAGTCATCGAGCGGCATGTCATCGAAGTCCTGCTCGCGCGTGGCCAGCGCGGGGTCAACCAGTGGCACCGGCTGCCGCGGCTCTTCGGCCTCCAGCTCCCCGCGGGCGTAGGGGGAGCCATGCTTGAGCCGGAACTGGGCCAGGCGGCGGCGCAGGGCCTCCATCTCCTCCCTGAGCTGCGCGATCGCCTCCTCGTTCGGCCGGGGGCGGCGCGAGCGCGCGCGATCCAGCCACGTATCGCGAGCCGGCTGGATCAGGTACCCCTGCGCCACCAGCGACGAGGCGACGTAGTTGCGCAGGTCGCCATACACCCCGCTCCGCTCCCAGAAGCTGATCTCCTGCCGCATCGCCTTGAGCGCGCGCTCGATCACTTCGTCGAGTGGGCACCACAACTCCCCGGGCTCCTCCTTGCCCTGCGCCACGCGCTGCTGCTTGCGCGCCCGCATCAGCTCGAACGCGACATCCATGGCGTCCATCACGGGGGAGGACGGAAAGGGCGTGCGCTGGATGACCTCGAGCTCCCAGTGCTTGTGCGGGAAGGGCGGGAGGAACGAGGGAGTACGGTCCACGATCCGGCAGTGGAGGCAGGCCTGCGCGTGGAGCTCGCACACGGAGGCGTAGATCAGTTGCAGGGCCCAGTCCTCCGGATCCAACTCCTGCTCGGTCAGGGGTGCGTAGGCGCGGTCACGGGCGAGCACGGTCGGCCCGGCGGTCTTGGGGCGCACGAACTCATGCGCGTAGAGATAGGTCAGGCCATCCGCGGCGACGTCACCCCCGACCTCCGCGTCGGCGAGTGTCCGAGTCGGCTCGGGCTCCGCCAGCTCCGCCGCCCGGGACATGAGGTGCCGGTACAGGTGATAGCCGCCCACCAGCGCGGCCAGCCCAACCAGGCACAGGAATATGGCAATGGCAATCGACATCAACCCGCCTCACTTTCAGCGTATGCGTAGGCCAGATGGTTGTGGATGGATTCCATGGATTCGCACTCGGCACAGAAGCGCCGCGCCCCCGGCAGGCTGCGCAGAGCGAGCATCGCGTCGCGCACCACGTCCTCCACGAACTTGGGGTTGTCATAGCTGCGCTCGGTGACGACCTTCTCATCGGCACGCTTGAGAATCGGGAAGACGCCGCAACTGCCCTGGCTCTCCAGCAAGGGGATCAGGTCCTCGAGCCAGATGACCTCACCGGCGTCGGCCTCGAGGCGCACCGAGAGCAGGGCCCGCTGACTGTGCGCTCCCCGCTCGGAGATCTCCTTCGAGCACGGACACAGGGTGATGATCGGGACGGCGACGCCCAGGACAAAACTGTGAACCCCGTCGGTGATGCGTGACTCGAAGCGGCACTCGTAGTCGAGCGGGCTGAGGCTCCCGGTAGCGGGTGCGCGCTTCTCGAGGAAGTACTTGAACGAGAGGCTCAGGCTCGCGGCCCGGGCGCCGAAGGCCCCCTCGATCTCGCGCACCATCATCTCCATCTCGAGCATGGAAACGCTCTTCTTGCTCCACTTCGCCAGGATCTCCACGAAGCGGCTCATGTGAGTGCCACGCTCGGTCTTGGGCAGCTCGACGCCGGCATCGAAGCGCCCTAGCATGTGAGCGTTACGGCCCGACTTCTCGCGGATCATCACGGGCAGATGGATATCGCGCACACCGACGCGCTGGATCGTGATGCCCCGGTCGTCCGCTTCGGCTGCGATATCTCGCATGGTGATTGCGTTCCGTTCTGGCTGAGTAGGTCGAGCGTCTCGCTCGACACGCCCTTGCCGACCAAGACGATGCTGCGTCGGTCGAGCGTCTCGACGCCGCTGTTTCTCGCGTCGTTCCGGGTGCCTGTCATCCTGAGCCCAGACCGCGCAGCGGTCTTCTGGCGAAGGATCAGCGTCAGCCGGAGGCGCTTGTATGCGGAATGTGGTCCTTCGTCGCTGTGGCTTCTGCGAAGCCGCATGCGCGCCTCAGGATGACAGTGGCCAGCAGGTGCGGTTCGTGCGGCCGCCGACGGGTTGGCCAAGAGACAGCGGCGTCGTCTCGCTCGACACCCCCCCCGCCGACCGAGACGGTCGGCCTACGCGGATGTGGGAGTGTGGGGTCGCGGCTAGCCGGGCCGTTCCACGAGCTCGCCCGGCACAGGCGCTGTGACGGTGTCGAGGTAGCTTCCCTCGCCGTAGGCCGAGGCGACACCGGACGGGCGGCGCTTCTCGAGCAGGATGCGCCCGAGCCGGCAGCCCTGCGTCGTGGCTACGATCGCTGAGCGCGTGTAGCCATACCCCTCGTAGCCGGTGAACAGCTCAAAGCAGGCGCGGCTCCCGGCTGTCGTCGACCCCAGGGCGAAGGTCTTGCTCAGCGGCTGCTTGACGCCGGGGTCACGGCTGGTCAGCGTCAGCGCCGGGTTCGGCCCCGTGACGGCGAGCACATCGCATGACACGGTATACCACCCGGCGATCAGTGGGACGCGACTGTGGCCATCATCGCCGCCCTCCCACAGGTTGTCGATGCGCACACCCGTTCCGGCCGCGGGACGGGGTGGGATGAATGGCGCCTGCAGCCCGAGCGCGCTCGCGATCGCCTCCGCCAGCAGTCGGGCCAGCAAGCGGTAGCCCTCGCGCGTGGGGTGCAGGCGGATCATCGGCTCCCAGTTCGGTGTCTGCCGGATCGGTGTCTCGTAGTCCACGTAGACAACGCGGTCGGCGGGCAGTGACGATCGCAGCGCCTCACGCACGATGACGTTGGTGCGGGCGTTCGTCCGGTCGCGCAGCGGGTTATCGGTGTGGCACGGGAGCACGCTGGAGAGGAAGACCCTCTTCGCGGAGGGCTTCGCCAGCAGCCCCTGGACGATGGCAACGATGCGCCCGGCGGTAGCGGCGGCAGTCCGGTCCACCGCCGTCTCATCGCGCGTGCTGTTGTCGTTCGTGCCGATCAGGAGGGAGTAGTACGGGCAGTCCGGGATTGCCGGCAGGCGTGCCAGCACGGCCTGTGTGCCATTGCCGCCTTCACCGGCGTGACTGTAGCCGAGGCACGCGGAGTGGGTGCCCACAAAGGCCAGCGCGGGGAGCTGCTCCAGCAGGTAGGCACGCCACCAGTCGCCCTCCTGCGCCCACGTGATGCTGTCACCGATCATGCACAGCGGAACCTGGGGCGGGACGGTCGCCGCGGCCGTACTCGCCACTTCCTCGGCAGCGCCCGTGCGGGGTAGGCCGAGGAGACCAAGCCCCAGAACCAGCAGGTACCCCGCGGCAGCGCACTGGCGGCATGCGCTGCGGGCGAGCTGCGGCACGGCGACACGCCGTGGCACGGCGGCGGCCGCCCCGTCGCGTGTCGGGCTGTCAGGCGCGGGTCGGCGCCCTGTGGTGCTGGCGGGAAATGCCATCGTGATCCCTCGGATGGAGGAGCGTGGGCACGGTGCGCCTGGCGGCGAGCGGGTCGTTGCGGCTCGGCCCTCAGTATACCAACTTTGCTTGCCGTGTGCCACACGGGTGCCGGGGCGCCGGGGCGTCAGCCCTCCGAGCGCGCGCTCACCCCGTGCGCCCGACACAGGAAGATCGCCCCGTCGTAGCCGGCGGCAGAGGTGCGGCGGGCGGCCGCGAGGACGAAATCAACCCCCAGGTCGATGCCGATGAACCGGCGCCCCAGCTTGCGGGCGGCGACGCAGGCGGCGCCGGTCCCACAGAACGGGTCCAGCACAATGTCCCCGGCGTAGTCTGCGCCCGGTTCGTGACAGGCGGCGAAGGTGTACATCGCGATCAGGCGGTTGGGGAGGGCCTCGGG
>CAZIWQ010000074.1:0-4755 GCA_964542355.1 uncultured Armatimonadia bacterium | reverse complement strand
CGGGGAACGGGGCGGGGTGGTAGGCCCGCGGGATGTCATCGGGGTAGATGTTCCACACCTGCCGCGTCAGGTTCATCCATTGCTGCGCGGACAGCCGGCTGCGCTCCTTCACGGCCGGCGGGACAGTGCGCGGGCGCCCCGGCTTGACCAGCACGCTGATGAATTCCAGCGTGTTCTGCTCCAGGAGGTTGGGGGGATAGGGATAGCTGCCGAACATCGTCTCAGTCGTCTGCTTCTGCCAGACATACAGGCTGTAGCGTTGCAGGCTCAGCTCCTGCAGGATGGTGGCCTCGATATCGGCGACCAGGTTCTTGAGGTGGCGGGTGTGCTGGTCCGGCATGACCGCCTTCGGGATGGGCAGCAGGGGGGCGTTGATGCACAGTTTGCCGTTCGGGGTGAGCACCCGCTCGCATTGACGCCAGACTGCCAGGAGCTCGCGCAGGTAGCTGTCGTAGCTGCCCGCGCCGACCTGCGCCGCGAACCCGTAGTCAAGGGCGTTCCAGTATGGCGGGCTGGTAACGATGCAGCTTACGCAGGCCTCGGGGAGCCGGCGCAGGGCCTCTGCGCTATCTCCGCAGATGATGCGGTCGACCACGGCGTCGAGCGGCACCGGCTCCGCCCCGGGCTGGGTGGTGCGCCAGTCGATGGCACCGTGCTGCGCGAGCTCGGCGGCGGGATCGGCGATGGTGACCGGGCGGTAGCGGCGGAGGGCGGGGGCTGCGGGGGTGGGCGTGCACGGCACGACACACCCCTCACCGGCTTCCCCTACGGCATCGGGGGCGAGGGGCTGGCGGCGCCGGTCGCGCTTGAGCTTGCGGTTCGGAGGGGGCTTGGGCACGACAGTCCTCCTGTCATTATGTACCGGGTGCGCACGCCGCGGACGGCGGGATCGGCCGGGGGACAACGCCGGGAGGTTCGCGCCCGGGCCCGGACACTCCTGCCGTCCGCACGATTGACAGGCGCGAGGGGTTGCCATAGACTGCCACCGTCGGCTCAGCACCGTTCAGCGAGGGAGGCTCTCCGATGCTCCGGGACATCATGGCCGCGATCGCCGACAGCATCCTGGTGTGCGAAGGCGCCATGGGCACGATGCTGACGGCACACGGCTGCGCCGCGCGGAGCAGCGCAGAGGCCAACCTGACTCACCCGGAGATTGTGGGCCACATCCACCACCGCTACCAGCAGGCCGGGGCACGGGTCTTCCAGACGAACACGTTCGCGGCGAACCCGATCATGCTGGCTCGCATGGGGCTGCTTGACAGGGCGGCCGACCTGTGGTCGGCTGCAGTGCGGATCTGTCGCGAGGCAGTGGGGCCCGCGGCTTTCGTGTGTGCGACGGGAGGGCCGACCGGCGGCCTGATGGCGCCGCTGGGCGATCTGAGCGAGGATGATGTGCGAGCCGCAGTGCGCAGCCAGTTCGAAGTCATGCTCGGGCCGGACATCGACATGGTGCTGCTGGAGGGGTTCGCAGCACTGGAGGAGGCGCAGGCGGCCGTGGCCGCGGTCCGCGAGCTGGATCCCGCGATCCCACTGGCCGTGACGATGTGCTTCTCCACGCCCACCGGCCGGACCTCGATGGGGGTGGATGGTGCGACGGCGGTGGCATCCCTGGCGCCGCTCAACGTGCAGGTGCTCGGGGGGGGCTGCGGAATGCCCGCCGCGCTCGAGCTGGCGCTGCGCGAGATGGCACAGGTTGCCGACCGGCCGCTGATGGCACAGCCCAACGCCGGGCTGCCGCAGCTCTGCCGGGGGGAGACGCTATGGGCCGGCACGCCCACCGAGGCGGGAGAGCTGGCGGCCCGGCTCATCACCTACGGTACCAGGATCGTCGGGGGATGCTGTGGGTCAACCCCCGACCACATCGTCCAGGTCGCGCGGGCGGCCTGTGCCGCGGTCTAGCGGAGCGGTCTCGCAGAGCGGTCGCGACTGGCGCTGCCAGCGGCGCCGGCCGCGTGTCGTGCGGCCCGCACGACGCGCCCGGGCCGTTCCCCGGGGGGGGCCGCGAGAGCCACTGTAGCCGCCGCGCGGGACCGGCAAAGGGCCCCTCCGACGGGCATCGCCGAGGGCCAAAAACCTTCTTGCCTGAACAAGGCCTAAGTATTACACTCATACGCGCCACGCTCCCGGTGCCTGACAGCCCGGGTGGGGCATACGGCGCTTCGAGGGTTGAACGGTCGAAGGAGGTTATCCGGATGGACCTGTCGGAACTGAGGTTCGACGAGGGGCACACCTGGGTCAAGGACGATGGGAAGGAAGTCATCGTCGGGATCACTGACTATGCCCAGGAGCAGTTGGGGGATGTCATCTTCATCGAGCTTCCGGAAGCGGGCACAGAGATCGTCCGCGACGATCCGTTCGGGAGCGTCGAGTCGGCGAAGGCCATCGAGGACCTTGTCGCCCCGGTAAGCGGCACCGTCACCCGGCGCAATGACGAGCTGATGGACATGCCCGAGACCGTCAACGATGACCCCTATGGCGAGGGGTGGCTGATCGCCGTCAAACCCGACGAAGACACCGACCTGAGCAAGCTCCTGACATGGGAGCAGTACCAGCAGCACCTGGAAGTGCTGGAGAGCGATGACCTCGACGACGACGACGAGTATGATGAGGATGAAGTCGAGGACAGCGATCTGTTCTTTGATGATGACGAGTAACGCCCGGGGACCGGCACCAGTCAACTCCGGCTTGCGCCCGGGCTCAGGCGATGAACGCTCTCGCCGCCCGGGCGCATCTGTCAATCATTGCGTGTGATCGGTCGACTCGACATGCCCCCCGTACCTTCCTCTGTGTGGCGTCTCATTCGAAGCGGGTACCTGTCCGCGCCCGAGAACATGGCCGTCGACGAGGCCCTGTTCGAGAGCGTCGCGGCGGGTGGTCCGCCGGTGCTGCGGGTCTACGGCTGGGCCCCCCCGGGCGTGTCGCTGGGCTGCTTCCAGGCGCTCGACGAGCGGGTGAACGTCGCGGCTGTGCGCCGGCGCGGCTACGGCCTCGTGCGGCGACCGACGGGCGGGCGCGCCATCATCCATCACCACGAGGTGACCTACAGCGTCGCGATCCGTGCCGAGCACCTCGCCGGCGGCGAGTCCGTGCTGCGCTCGTACCGCGAGCTGTCGCGGGGGATCGAGGCCGGGTTGGCACGGCTGGGGATGGCGGCCGCCATCCCCGACCAGCGTCCCGCCGCGAGGCCGCTCCGCCGCGACCTGCCCACCGTGTGCTTCGCGAAGGCAATGGCAGGTGACATGACCGTCGAGGGTCGCAAGGTCGTGGGCAGCGCGCAGATGCGTCGCCGCGGGACCATCCTGCAGCACGGCGCCATCCCGCTCCACATCGATGTGGCGGAGCACCTGGAGATCCTGGGGAGCGGCGCCTCGGATCCGGAGGCCGGGGAGGCCGCCCTGGCGCGAGCCGCCGTCGGCGTTGCCGACGCCCTCGGCCGCGAGGTCTCGTTTGAGGAGCTGGGCCAGGCCGTTGTCGCCGGGTTCGCCGACGCCCTCGCGATTGCTATCGACGAAGACACGCTCAGCCCTGGCGAGGCCGACCGGGCCCGTGAGCTGGTCCGGACCCGCTACGCTTCCGAGGCGTGGACCCGCACCCCCGGCAAGCGCGCCTGAACCCTCAGTGGTGCACGTGGGAGGCCCTGGCATGCGACGACTGACCAAGCTGGCGGGCGTCGGCAACATCATGGTCGAGGAAGTGGCGGTCCCCCCGGTGGGGCCGCGGGAAGTGCTGGTCCGGGTGCAGTGCAGCCTCATCAGCCGGGGCTCTGAGCTCGGGGGCCGCTACCTGCGCGAGCAGTCCGTCGATCCCGCCGTCATGGGCTACGCCGCGGCCGGGCACATCGCCGGGGTCGGGGAGCAGGTGACCGAGTTCGCGGTCGGCGACCGCGTGGCCGCCCTCAAGCCCCACGCCGACTTCGTGCTCGCCGATGTGGACGACGCGCGACACCGGCCCCCGGTGGTCAAGCTGCCTGACAGCGTGTCACTCGAAGCCGGTACCCTGTGGCCCTTCGCCACCAGCGGCACGACGTGGGCGCTGGCCGCGGACATCCACCCGGGCGACACCGTCGCCGTCGTCGGACAGGGGCTGGTCGGCGCCACCATGCAGCAGGTTGTGCGCCGCCACGATCCCGGCGACGTCATCGCCATCGACGCGCTCCCGCTGCGGTGCGCGATTGCGCAGCGGCTGGGGGCCGATCACGTCATCAATGCCGGTGAGACAGACTCGGTGGCCGCGGTCCGCGAGTTGACGCAGGGGCGCGGGGCGCGGGTCGTGATCGAGGCCGTGGGCGGCAAGTGGGCGCGCAGTGCGTTCCCCCAGATCCAGGACATGGTCGCGGCCTACGGGAACATCGTGCTGATCGGCCTCTATCAGAACGAGCCGCTGCCGCTGGATGCCGCCAAGGCCATGGCACAGCGCATCATCGGGGGTAACAGCGCCAACGCCGACCGCCCCACGTCCTCGCGGATTGCCCTGGAGCTTCTCGCCGCGGGGCGGATCAGGGTCGACGACATGATCACTCACCGCTTCGCGGCCGACGAGGCGAAAGCGGCGTTCGACCTGCTCCACGATCGGCCTGGCGAAGCCCTCGGCGTCATGCTGGAGTGGGAGTAGTGCGTCCGTCCCCTCACAGCACCGCCCCGCTGACCTCCTCCGCCAGCTCCTCCAGCAGGCCGAGATCGGCCGCGAAGTCCAGGACGGTGTAACGACTGCGGATGTGGCGTGCGTACAGCAGGGCGGCGCGCACGGCGGCGGGCG
>CAZIWQ010000073.1:10353-12795 GCA_964542355.1 uncultured Armatimonadia bacterium | reverse complement strand
CATCCTGAGGAGCGAATGCGGCTTCGCAGAAGCCGCAGCGACGAAGGATCTCGTCGCGCTCGCCGGCGCCGTCGCGCCGAGCAGATCCTTCGCTGTCCCGCTGCGCGGGACGGGCGCTCAGGATGACAGTCGCGCGGGACGGAGGGGAGGGCAGCGGCGGAGCAGTAGCCCGCGCCCCTGGATCGTCCGGCCCACTGACGTGTCGTCGCTCCATCGCTACCACAGGTACCCCCTCCCGCCCAGCTTCTTGAAGATCAGGAGCGCCACCGCGGCGAGGATCACCAGGATGAGGGTGACGCTCAGTGCCATCTCGATCTTCCCGATCGACATGTTGAGGAACACGGCGATGGGGAGGACTTCGGTCTTGAAGCGTGTTGCCCCGCAGAACATCAGGATCGGCCCGAACTCGCCGGCGGCGCGGGCCCACGTCATCACCGCGCCGGCGACAAGGCCGCCGCGAGCCAGGGGGAGGGTGACGCGGAAGAAGGCCTGGCGCTCGTTGGCCCCGAGCGTCCGCGCCACCTGCTCCATGCGCGGGTCCACGCTGTCGAAGGCCGCCTTGAGCGCCCGCACGGAGAAGCTGCCGGCCGGGACAAACTGGGCCAGCACGATCCCCTGCGTCGTGAACACAAACGGCATGATATGGGTCTCGATCCAGACCCCGGTTGCCGTCTGGAAGAACACGAGCAGCGCAATGCCGGCCACGAGCGGCGGCAGCACGATGGGCAAGTCGATCAGGGTGTCGATCAGGGCATGCAGGGGGAAGCGGTAGCGGCTCAGCGCATAGCCCGCGGGGATCCCGATCATCACCGCCAGCGCCGTGGTGATCGTGGTGGTGATGGCGGTCAGGCGAATTGCGAAGAGGACTTCCTCGGATACCACTGCCGCGCTGAAGGTGGGCAGATCGAGGTACAGGACGATCGACAACAAGACGACGGTGATGGCACCCACCATCAGGAACAGGCCGGAGGCCACGAGGTAGCGAAAGAGCGAGGCGCGGGCCCGGTGAGCGACATCATCCATCAGCGATCGCGGCCTCCCAAACAAGCCGGGGCGCGGAGGACCCGCGCCCCGGCTGGATGCACCGACATGGGCCACGGTCCCCGTTAGCGGGTCCGCGCGGCCGGGAGCATGCCGCATTCCTGCACGAGCTGCTGGCCTGCGGGTCCTGCCAGGTAGTCAATGAACGCCCGGGCTTCCGGGGCGTGGGTCGAGTACTTGAGCAGCCCGAGGGGGACCGGGGACGGCTCATAGCTCCCCGGGGAGAGCTTCACGGCATCACAGTCATCCGCCACCTGCGCGGCGGTGACATTCCACACGACGGCGACATCGACGGTCTTGAGCTTGACGGCGTTGCCCAGCTCGGGGACATTGCCGTGCCGGACGCGGACATTGGGCTCGACCTTGTCCTTGAGGCGGGCGCGCTCGAGGATCAGGTTGGTGGCGCGCCCGATTGCCGCGGCCTCCGGCTCACCGAGGGCCACTTCCACGCCCTGTCGCGCCAGGTCCTCGATCGTCAGGATGCCCTTGGGGTTGCCCTTCTGGACCAGCAGCACCGGCTCGAAGTAGCCCACGAGCTTGCTCGTTGTGATGAGCCCGCGCCCCTTCGCCTGGTTGAGGTAGAAGTCCTCCCCCGGCATGTACAGGTCGCCGCGCTTGGCGAAGGCGAGCTGACTGAGCAGACAGCCGGACCCGGCATAGCCGACGTCGATGCGGACGTTGGGCATCTTCTGCTTGAAGGCCTCGATGGCGCGGTCCATCATCGGGCGGATGCCGGCGCCACAGTACAGGTACAGCGAGACGCGCGGGCCGGAGGCCGGCTGCGTGGCGCGGTCGAACGCCCACTTCTCCCAGATGTCCTGCACCTGGTCTTCCAGCAGGAACGCGAGGAAGGCCCGGCCCGCGGCGGGGTTGGTGCAGCCCCGGATCGCCGCCGCCTGGGCCGGGATCGGGCCGGAGAGGTCGGTTGGCACCTTGCCCAGGAGCTGCACCTTCCCCCTCATCTCCTCCGGCTTGCCACCCACCACTCGCGTCTCCCGCGTGCAGGGATAGTACACGACGGCGACCTCCGCCTTCCCGCTCGCGAGCTGCCCCTTCACCATCGCCGGCTGGTCGGTGAGCCACAGCTTGCTCTGCAGCTTCGGCCAGACACCGGCCTTCTCAAAGGCCTGCTTTGCGTAGTAGCCCGAGCTGTTCTGCTCGTCGGGCACCGCGATCGTCTTGACCTCCGCCTTCGCCAGGTCGCTGACGGCCTCGATCTTGCACGGGTTGTCCTTGGCGACCATCAGCGCGATGGAGTTGTAGGCGTAGGTGACCGGTTTGCCCTCGAGCTTGCCGGCCTTCGCCACACGCTCGATCTCGCGGTCGCCCAACGCGATCCACACGTCGGGAGTGCCCTTGCCGTCGACGATCAGCTTGGCCTGGACGTCGATGTTCGCGATG
>CAZIWQ010000073.1:0-10343 GCA_964542355.1 uncultured Armatimonadia bacterium | reverse complement strand
CACAGTGACGTTCGGGTAGCGGGCCTGGAAGAGCTTGATGATCTCTCCGTACGGGCCGGCGATGCCGCACGGGACGAAGATCCGCATCTCCCCGGCGACCGCTCCCGCTTCAGGCGGGGCTGGGGTGGACGGCGGGGCGGGCGTCGGCTCCGAGGCCGTGCGGGCACAGCCGATGATCACCATGGTGATGATGGCAAGCAGTGCGAGCAGGGCGACGCGACGGTTGACCATCAGCGCTTGGCCTCCTTGAGCAACTTCTCGATGACGGCGTGCAGGTCCGGTTCTGACCACTCGCCGCCCATGGCCATCTTGAACGTGACCTCGACCGGCTTGCCACCCTTCATGTAGGTCCATGTCTGCTGGTCATTGATGAGGATGGCCCCACAGCTCAGGCCGGCCGCCTGCCACTCCTTGAAGCCGGCATCGGAGGTGAAGTCCACGAACTTCGCGGCCACACGGCCTTTGTACCTGACCGGCAGCCCCTCAATGAGTCGGCGGATCGCGGCATGTCCCTCATTGCCCGGGTAGAAGGCTCTGACGGTGACGACGGGCTTGGCTCCCGCGGCCGGCGCCTTGGCCGTCTTGTCGGGCTTGAGATCCAGACAGCCGGTCATCCCCTTGGCCGCCAGGAGCTGACGACCCTCGTCCGAGGCGATGAACTCCACGAACAGCCCCGCCCCGGCGGGGTTGGGGGCAGTCTTCAGGGGTGCCACCAGGCACTGCTGGCGAGTGTAGTCCCTGGGGTTGAAGCTGAAGGCAACGGTGACCTTGGACTTGCTCAGCTTCTCGGGGTTCGTCTCCAGTGGGCAGTTGCGGTAGGCGATCCCCGCATCGGCTTTGCCACCGGCCACCATCGTGTGCGACTGGATCGCATGGCGCGTGGCGACCAGCTTGGGCTGCAGGGCATTCCACAGCCCGAGCCTGGTCAGCGCCTGCTTGCCGGAGAGACCGACCGAGTTGAGGCTCGGATCGGGCGTGGAGATTGTCTTGCACCGCTTGAGGTCGGCCGGTGACTTGAGCCCCAGTGGGTTGCCGCGCCCGGTGATGACCACAAGCTCGAAGTCACCGATCGCGCGGCGTGCCGCCGGGTCCACCAGCCCAACCTTCTCGAGAATGCCGATCTCCGCCGAGCCCGGCGAGACGAACACGTCGGCCGGCTCCCTCTTCTTGGTGACCCTCTCGGCAAGCACGATGGCGTTATCGTACACCCCCGTGACCTTGGTGTCGGGGTGGATGGCTTCGAAACGCTCGACCACGGCCTTGACGGGGACGATCATCCCGCACGGCACGAACACCTGCAGGGCAGCGCTTGGCTGGGTGGCTGCCGGTGCGGGTGGGGGAGGGGGCGGGGTGGGCGCCGGCGAGGTGGGGCCGGTCGCGGGCTTCCCGCAGCCCACCAGCAGGCCGCTCAGGACGATCAGTGTGGCGGCAATCGCGTAGACCCTTCGCATGGTGTCTCTCTCCCTGGGGAAGATCGGTCGGGCCCCCCTGCGGGGCCGAGCGCCCTCGCGGGCGCACGCGACCGGGCCGGCCGGACCCCCAGGCTGAAGCCTATCGCTGAGGGACCCCGCGGCGCGGGGCCAACCGTGCTTCGCACGCGACGGCCGACGGTCCCGCAAGGCGGGATCAGCGCCAGCCCTCATGACCCGGTCATACATGCGCACAGGTACTGCCCCACCGCGCTGGCAAACAGGGCCACAAACGCGGCGGTGAGCACGATGACGATGAGCTCATAGATGAGGGCCTTCTTCAGACCGACGGCCCGCGCCGTGATGAACAGGCCGGGCAAGCTCAGCCCGGGACCGGTGATCAGGAGCGCCAGGGCCGGGCCCACGTCCATCCCCAGCTTCAGGAAGGCCTTCGTGAAGGCGACCTCCGACAGAATCGGGAAGTACATGAGGGCACCGAAGACGTCGGCGATCAGGATCGGGCGCAGTGCCAGCCACAGCCCGCTGCCCTCAGGTGCCGGCCCGACCAGCCCGTACACCAGCTTCAGATCGATGAACGCGGCCAGCGCCCCAATCACGAGGACCGCGGGAATCAGCACCGGCACTACGAGCTTCACCAGCCCCCAGGTTTCCCCCAGCCACTCGCGCACTTCCTCGCGCTCGAACCGCCGGAGCGCGAACGCCACGACCACGATGGCGAGCGCCGCCATCCCGAGCAGCTTGGGCGTCCCGGCCATCTCCCACGACCCGAACACCACACACGCGAGCAGGAGGCCAAACAGGACCCAGACGCGCCCTTCGCCCTCGGTGGCGACGGGCTGGGCAGTCTCGCGCTGCGCGGCGGCCTCCGCGTTCGCCAGGTCCTCACGGCGGAAGATGATCGCCATCCCGATCCCGGTGAGGATCGCGATGACCGGCACCCCCATCGCCCGCCACACGCCGAGGCGCCAGCCGATGACCTGGATGGTGAAGATCATCGCCACGACATTGATCGCGGGGCCGGCGAACAGGAGGGTGAAGGCCGGACCGATCCCGGCCCCCCGCCGGTAGATGCTCACAAACAGCGGGATGATATTGCACGAGCACAGCGACAGCACAACCCCAGACCCGGCGGCGACGAGGTATGCCCGCACCTGGTTGGTGCGGGCACCCAGGTAGCGCAGGACGGCTGTCGGTGGGACGAAGGTCGCGATGGCCCCACCCAGCAGGAAGGCCGGCAGCATCGTGGTCAGGGCCTTCCAGGTGAGGATGCAGCAACTGAACACGTTAACGATGCTCAGCAGTGTCTCGCCGGTCGGTCGCGTGGCAGCCTGCCCCACCGACTCCCGCAGGCCGCCGAACACGCCCGCGGCATGCAGCAGCACCGCCAGCCCCACACCAAGGACGCCCCCGATCGCCCAGGGGCGCCAGCGGGAACGTGGCGGCGCAGGAGGGGGCGTCGACACCTCCACAGGCTGTCGCTGGTCTGTTGTCTGGCTAATCAGTCCTGCTCCTCGCTTCGATTGCGGCTGGTGGCGCCAGGTCGCCCCCGGACCGGGGGGGGCCACGGCCAATACAGTACATAACATCATAACGCATAATCGCGTGCCCGGATACGCGTTGGCGCAGATGGGCACTGGGAAGAAACGCGCAAGATGCGATGGCAGTTTGGTGGCTCCGCCCCCGGCGGCCCCCGGCGGCCCCGGGGGGGCGCCGCAGGACTCCCTCTCCCACCGGGAGAGGGTTGGGGTGAGTGGGGAGGTGGTAGTGGGTATCGGAGCCCTCACCCGCCCTTCGGGCGACCTCTCCCGGGGGGAGAGGTGGAACCGCACCCCGAGCGGCGCGGCCCTCGCGACGGCCTCGGATGCGAGCGGGAAGCGCTGGGGGCGCCGGCCACAACCGGGCCTCAAGGTGGCGTGGCGCCCCGCGGCGAAGTGCCCGCACCACGACAGGAGTAGCCGCGAGGTCCCTCTGAGGCCCCGCAGCGCGCCCGGGTGGCGTGGTCGTCGGACACTGCAATCGGGAGTCGCAGGCGCATGAGTGTTGGCGAACCCACTTCCCCGGCCGCGACTGGCTCGCGGGCGCGCAGTCATCCGGCCGTGGCGGGCCGCGGCGGGATGACCTGGCGCAGCCTCCTCCTGGCCCTCGTGCTCATCCCCCTCAACGTCTACTGGGTCGAGCAGATGGAGATGATGCGCTACTCGGCGCATCCCACCACGGTGTCGCTGTTCTTCAACGCCGTGTTCTCGCTGCTGTTGCTCGCGGCCGGCAATCAGCTCGTCCGTCGGCTGTGGCCGCGTGCGGCGCTGACGCAGGCCGAGCTGCTCATGACTTACTCGATGATCTGCCTCGCCTCGTGCATCGCCGGCCACGACGGGATCCAGGTCCTGATGCCCGTGTTCACCTGGTCGTTCCGGATGGCCACGCCGGAGAACAAGTGGGAGACGCTGTTCAACCCCGAGCTCCCCAAATGGCTCACCGTCAGCGATGAGACGGCGCTCAAAGGGTTCTATGAGGGAGGGGAGACGCTCTACCGGCCCGAGATCATGGGCGCGTGGGCGATCCCCGTCCTCATGTGGTCGCTGTTCATCACGGCGCTCATCCTGGTCATGCTGGGGATCAATGTCATCATCCGGCGCCAGTGGCTGGAGGGTGAGCACCTGGCCTGCCCCCTGGTCAACCTCCCGGTGGAGATCAGCGAGCCGCGGCCCCGGCTGTTTGGCCAGAGCCTGTTCTGGCTCGGGTTTGCGCTGGCCGCGGGGGTCGACATCTACAACAGCTTCGCCTTCCTGTACCCCGTCATCCCCAGGATCCCGATCGACTGGGTCGACATGGGGGTGTACTTCAAGGGGCGACCGTGGAACGCAGTGGGCTGGTTCCCGCGCTCGTTCTACCCGTTCATGATCGGCCTCGGCTACCTGATGCCCACCGACTTCGTGTTCTCCTGCTGGTTCTTCTACCTGCTATGGAAGCTGGAGTTGGTGCTGAGCTCGGCGCTCGGCTGGAACCAGATCAAGGACTTCCCGTTCGCCAACTTCCAGGCCTTCGGGGCCTACGCGCTGTTCGGCCTCCATGCCCTGTGGATCGGGCGCGGCTATCTCGTGCGAGTGTGGGAGCGCGCGATCGGGGGACCCGGCGGCCTGCGGGAGACAAACGAGGCGATGGGCTACCGCGGCGCCTTTGTCGCCATCGCCGTCGGGCTCGTGTTCCTCGTCTGGTTCAGTGCCGCCGCGGGGCTCAGGCTCTGGCTGGGGGTCGTGTTCTTCCTGATCTACTTCGGCTTGGCGGTGGCCGTGACGCGGATGCGCGCGCAGTTCGGGGCCCCGGTGCACGACCTCCACTTCACGGGCCCGGACCAGCTCCTCACGTCCCTGTTCGGCGCCAAGGTCTTCGCCCAGAAAGACCTCATCGTGTTCGCGCTGTACTACTGGTTCAACCGCGCCTACCGCAACCATCCGATGCCTCACCAGATGGAGGCGATGCGGCTGCAGGAGCGGGCGGGGTCGCCCAACCGGGGGGTGGCACAGGCCGTGATGATCGCGACGGTGGTCGCCATCGTGTCGGCCTTCTGGACCTCGTTGCACATGTACTACAACTTGGGTGCGGGGGCCAAGGGCCGGATGTTCGCCGGGGAGTCGTTCACCAAGCTGGCGGCCTGGCTCAGTGCCCCTCAGGGCCCTAACCTGTACGCCACCGGGGCGATCGGGGTCGGCTTCCTGTTCGGGCTCTTGCTGCAGACGATGCGGATGCGCTACATGTGGTGGCCGTTCCATCCGCTCGGGTTCGCCATCTCGGGCAACTGGGAGATGAACCTGGTGTGGATGCCGCTGTTGATCGCGTGGCTGCTGAAGACGTCCATCATCAAGTGGACGGGGGACCGCACCTACCAGCGCGCGTTGCCAATCTTCCTCGGGCTGATCCTCGGGCAGTTTGTGGTGGGGAGCATCCTCAACATCGTCAGCATCGCCCTGCACATCCCCAGCTACATGTTCTGGCAGTAGCGATACGCGGCCCGCACTTGGGGGCCACGATCGCTCAACCGGAGGTGCTCACCAAGGGGGCGCGGAACAGAACAACGTCCTCGTCGCGTTATTGTGCTTACGTGCAGGCCACACCTGGAAGCTGGCCTCAGAAGGGGTGATGCCCATGCAGCTAGACGTGCAGCCGACCCACACGAACATCGTCGTGGTTGCCCAGAGCCTGAACCCCTCCATCTTCAACCACCTCTGGCTCGCGAGACACGGGGGCGTCGCTGAGGACGACTTCTTGGACGGCTGCGTTTTCACTCGGCAGGTGGTGAAGGTTGAGACTAAGCAGTTCTCGATGCTGGCTGTGCCCGACAGAATGCAGTTCGCACCGAGGGGAACGGATGAAGAGACCAAGGCAGGGGTCGCGGCAACGGTGCTGGCCATCGTGACGAAACTCGACCAAACGCCCTACACGGCCTTTGGCTACAACATGCTCTGGCATGTGAAGCCACGCGAGGGGGACTTCGGAGAGTTCGACCGCCGCCTCTTCTGCAGGGAGGGCGATCCGCTCTGCGCGGCGTTCGGAGAACCGGACGCGAGGTTTGGCGCCTACATGAGTAAGGACGTCTTGGGGTTCCGCCTCAAGCTCGACATCAAGCCCGTTGGCATCCCCAGAGATGGTACCGAGGCTGAACGCCTGCGGCTCGCCTTCAACTTCCATCTCGGTCTCAGCCCTGACGAGAGAGTGGCGGAGATAGAAGCGGCACTTGCGAAGTGGCGTGAAGCGGAGGCCCTCGCCTCCCAGATGGTCTCTCAGATGCTTGGAGGTACTTGACATGCCAGCCGTGTCAACACGCCCGATACTGGACACGACGCCGCTCGAGAGGGACGACCTCTTCGGGTCTCTGCCCATCGGAGACGAGGAGGCTCCCCACTCAACCACGATCCGGATGTGGCACGCCGGACAGAGCACGTGGCTGCCTGAAGGCACTGGAAGCATCCCTGAGGAGGCCATGTCCCCGCAGCTTGCAGAGCTGGTGTGTGGCCTGTGGCTCCAGATTGACAGGGCCACCCAGGAAGGCGACGCTTCGAGACCGATAGTGCTCGCGGGGGTTCTGGATCAGGAGATCAGGCATCTCGCCGCTCCGGGGCGTGGCTCACAGCAGGTGGCGGTCTCCCCCTCGCTCGTGGAGCGAGCGAGGGAGCAGGCCCCGAGCCCCATGCGGCCTGCTAGTGCCTGGCTCATGGCGTGGCTCGAGTCCGGCCCCGTGGAAGAGGACTGACGATGTGCGGCCCTACACACGTACAGCCAGTTTCCGCCGGAGAGGACTTCCAGCAGGGCGACATCTTCGCGACACGCCTTGTGGCCCCTCTGGCTGACGACGAGGTCCGGCTCTTCAGGACTGTGTCCGGTCGGCTTGGGCACCTCGCGATGGAAGGTCACGAGGCGGGGCGGGTCTTTGCCTATGACGACGTACTTGCCATACCGGGGGTCCCCGACGGGGAGCGTCCGTTGCCGTTCCCGGTCGCAGCCGAAGGGGGCGGGGAGATGGTCGTCGCGTATGCTGACCTGCTGGAGTACTTCGTCCTCGCGTCGCAGACCTGCGATGTAACCCCTCCGAAGCCCAAGGACTTTGTCTCCCTGGTACCCTATCTCCCGCTGGCCCCGAGGCTAATGGGCGAGCGACTGCCCATCGGGCTGTCGCCGGACGAGGCAGCAGATCGGACGCTCTGGAAGACCGTCTGCGAGTACATCACGCAGCACACAGGGGACAGCCTGCACGGGGCGGGCGAGGGTGTGTTTGGCCTGCCAATGAGGGTAAGGATGGCGGTCGCCGATGCGTGGCAAGGCGTGCCACGCGAAATCAACGCCAATCGGAAGTGGATCAAGGAACACGTACGCGGCCTGTCTGACAACGAACGCCTCTACCTGTACTACATGCCGCCAGCACCGGAGGCGGGGGTGCCTGAGGGCTACGTGGATTTCACCCGCCTATACACCATTCCATTCGACTGCCTCAGTCGGTTGGGGCCACACAGGAGGGCCACAATCAACTCGCCGTACCGTGAGCAGTTCGCAAGGAAGCTCGGAGACTACCTCTCGCGGGTAGCCGTCCCGAAGGCCCTTGACCCTCCTCAGGCCACCCAGTGAGAACCCGCGAGGGGAGGCTATCCAGACCGCGCAACGGCCTGGACTCAGGATGACATCTCCCGTGGGGTGTCAGATCAGCCGCGAGCCGGCGGGACGCTCGGGGGGGCCGTTCAGGCTCCCCGACTTCCCGAGCGTGATGGTCTGGCCGTAGCGGTCCTGGTAGGTCTTGACGCCGGGCTCGCATCCGGGCCGCAGGCGCACCTCAACCTCCGGCGTGCGGGGCCCGCGGGCGATCACATAGCGCTCGCCAGCGCCGGTGGCAAAGCGCAGCTCCTTCCCGTTCACCGCACTCGCCTCGCCGCCGACCGTCGACAGCCACCAGGTGCGCGCCATGGGCATCTGTACGACGCACGGCTCCCCACACCGGCTGTGGATGATGACGCACTCCACCTGCCCCTCTGCCATCCGGGCGGAGACCTCGAACGCGCCCTCGGCGGCCAGTCCGTGGAAGGCGCAGTTGCGGATCCGCGCCGGGACTGCCGGGAAGATGCGGATCACACCCCCGTGACTCTGCAGTAGCATCTCCGTCATGCCATACAAGAGACCGCCGGGACTCTGGATGAACTGGAAGTAGCGCTCGCGACCGTACTGGGTGGTGGGACACCAGAAGATGGCGCCATGGCGGGCGGCGTCGGTGAACTCGAAGGCGGCGCGCTTGTCCTCCCGCGTGTCGAACACCCCGCAGCAGTTCAGGCTGAACATGCCGTTGGGCTTGAGGTTCTCACTGACCCCCATGTCGAGCAGGTAGTCGTCGGCGAGGTCCCCGTCCCCGAGCTTGGCGGCGTCCGCCACTAACCAGGGCCAGCTCAGGTCACAGCACAGACTGCGGCGACCCGCGAACCCCTTCCGGTGGGTGAGGTCGAAGAACGAGTGCATCGTGCGCAGGGCGGTGTTGCGCAGGGCGTGCTCGGCGTCCACCTCGCCGCCGGGCACCACCATCGCCAGCAGACCGGGGTGGTTCAGCCGGATGTGGTCCTGCGCGGTGTAGGAGTCCAGGAAGCGCCCGTCCTTCACCGGGTAGGGCGGGAAGTCCTCGAGGCCCTCGCGGATCGCCGGCCCGAGCGCACTCTCCTGACCCAGGCATTCCAGCGCCGTCAGGTAGGCCTGCCACAGCGCCTTGATGAGTGCGATGTCATTGGTCGCATTGTCGCACGGGAACGGTCCTTGCTCCGGGGCCCAGGAGGGGCCGAAGTGGAGCACGCCGTCGCGCTCCTCAGCCAGTGCCAGGTAGAACCGGCTGGTCTCCTCCAGGATCGGCAGGATCTGCTCGCGCAGGACCTCGCGATCGCGCTCGTATAGCCACCGCCACCAGAACACCAGGGCGTAGAACCCGCTGGTGCACTGCATGAGGCGGTAGTAGTTGCTGCACAGCTCCGCGCCGGTGTCGAGCGTGGCGATCGGGTACTTGGCGCCCTCGATGCCATACAGCTCCTGTGTCTGCTGCTTCACGACCGGCAACAGACGGCTGAAGGTCGCGAAGTACGGCTCGCCCAGCTCGAGGTGGTTGGTGCCGAAGATGCCCCAGTAGGCCATGACCATGTTGATGTCACCGTGGTAGTCACCATGCCACGGTGGGCTCGGCATCATGTTCCACAGCCCGCACAGGCCGGGCGCGGTTGTGCCGCGCGAAGTGGAGGCGAACTGGTACAGCGACACGTACCACAGGCTCTCGAGGAAGCGGTCTTCGAGCTCGATCCCCGACTTGTCCCAGAAGCCCTGCCACCAACGCCGATGGCGCTCGCGGATCTCGCCACGCTCACGGCCCACGGCTTCGTGCAGCATCCCCCGGGCCTGCTCCAGCGGGCAGTCAGCGTCCTGCGAGGTGGCCGCCGCGGCCAGCACCGACCACTCGCGCGGCTCCCCGTCACGGTAGTCGAGAATGACCTCCAGCCGCGCCTCGTTCGGGAACACCACCGGCGGCGTGTGCTCGATTCCCGCCACCGTCATCGCCAGGACGTACTCAAAGCCGTCCGGGAAGGGATAGCGGATCCAGACGACATCCCCGTCCGTGCCGGTCTCGGGGAGCCCCAGCACGGCGTCGTACTCACGGGTGAGCGAGATCCGCTGCCGCAGGCGGTCGAGCCGGAAGCCAGGATGCAGCCACTCGTCGCGGGCCGCCACGATGAGCAGATTCGAGGCGCTGTCCACGAAGCACTCGAAGCAGGTGGCCTTGTAGTTCGTCTCATAGCGACACTCGACGGCGGCCGGGTACAGGCACAGGCGTTGCGACTGGGAGTACAGGGACTGGTAGAGCGGGAGGAAGTCATGCTCGATGTCGATCTTCAGCCGGCCGAGTGGTTTGGGGAAAGGGTATGCGTCGTTGGCGCGGGCCTCGGCCTGCAGCTCCTGATTGGCCAGGTCGGGGTCGGTCGCAAACAGGTGGCGCAACCGGTCGAACGGCACCTTGGGCGGCTGGTCGACCCGGCGGTCCCACACGTCCAACTTCGTGAGACCGATCTCAATCCCCTCCGGCTGCCACACCATCCCCCCGAAGTGCCCATTGCCGATCGGGAACCCGTCCTCCCAGTAGCGGGGCGCCACTTCGTAGATGATGTCATGCTGCGACACGAACTCGCCCGGTCCGTCTGCACCCATGACAGGCCTCCCGGTGGGGCGCCAACACTACCGCAGCCCCGGTTGGTGCGCACATGCTGATCTTGCCTCTGCGCGCGGCTGTCGTCCTGACTAGCCGTCCCGCGAAGCGGGACAGCCCTCAGTCATCGGCTGGACGCCGTTCGGATTCGTCATGGCGGGTCCCCCGGCACCCAGGAACGATGAAGATCGCGGGGATGGCAA
>CAZIWQ010000072.1:0-12890 GCA_964542355.1 uncultured Armatimonadia bacterium | reverse complement strand
CGGCCGCCTACCTCGGAGACAGCGGCCACATCCAGACTCGCGTGCGGTGCGCCGCCGCCGGCAAGTACACCATGGCCATCACCGCCGCCGGCACACCCGTCACGGGCATCTACCCGATCATCCGTGTCGAAGTCGACGGGAAGCCGCTCGCGGATGTCGAGTTGCAGGGAGCAGGCTGGCAGACGTATCCGGTCACGGCGGACCTCGCCGAGGGGACGAGGGAGCTCAAGCTCATCTTCACCAACGATGAGTGCTCGCCCCCGGAGGACCGCAATCTGCGGATCGACCGAGTCGAGGTATACCGGGCGGGGTAGTGGAGGGGGCACTGCGACGGCTGTGGAGTGATCGACGAGTAGGATCCCATGGGTGCTGGCAGGGCGGCCTCAGAACGACTTCTCGGCCGCTCTTCTCGGTGGCCTCGCTTCGCTCGGCCGGACATGCTTCGCACGTTCACGGCGCACGACACACGGTGGCCGCGACAGGTGACAAGCCTCAAGGGGGAGGGAATGCCCGATCCCGGGGGCAGACGGGGGTCGCGGGGTGAGGTGTCGCGTGCGCAGTCGTAACGCTATCGCCACACCCGCCGGGGTATACTCGTCGTGATCAGGCTTGGGAGGGGAGCCGATTGGCCGCTACTGATTCAACCACACGGGCCCTGGAGGCCCGGCGCGTGCGCGGCATCCAGGTGGCCGTGGTCCTGGCCCTGCTCGTCGTCGTCCTGCGTGTCCTCCCCCTGACCCACAACCTGTTCGTCTTCCCCCTGATCGAGAACTTCGCGTACGATGTGGTGTTCGACCACGCGCGTCCGGAGCCCCCCGCCGACCTCGTCATCGTCGAGATCGACGACAAGAGCCTGCGCGAGCTGGGGCGGTTCCAGGCGTGGCATCGGGACCTGTACGCCGCGCTGCTTGCGGGCCCGGCGGCGCGGGCCCGCGTGGTGGCGTTCGATATCCTGTTCCCCGAGCCGGACGATGACACGGACTGGGTGACCACCTCGCCGCGACATCGGCTGGCGCGCCCGCTGCCGCGCCTGACCTCCGGGGTGGTGTCGGCGGATGCCGAGTTCGCCGCCGCAATCGCGGCGCATGGCCGTGTGGTGCTGGCCGCGCACTGGCAGCCGGCTGCGGCCGGTGTGCCACCCGATCGCGCCGCACTGCAGCGCTTCGGGTTCACGGCCACGGGCGGACGCCTCCCGCGCGCCCGGCGTGGTGAGACCCTCGCGCTCCCCGCTCCCGTGCTCTCCCAGGCGGCCGCCGCGGTGGGGTTCGTCGACATCGACCCCGACCTGGATGGCGTCTACCGGCGCTTCTGTCCGCTCATGGTTGGTCCGGACCGGCTCGTGTTCGCCCATTTCGGCACCGCCATCGCCGGGGTCGCCGCCGGCGCTACCGGATCGACGCTGGGGTCGCGTCTGTCGGCAGAGCCCTCCGGCCTGCGCCTGAGCGATACCGGTCGCCCGCCGGTGCCACTCGACCGCGCCGGCGTGGCACTTATCAACTACTGTGGCCCGACAGGCACGGTGCCGCGTCTGAGCTTCGTGGACGTGCTGCGCGACGCGGGGGCCGCGGACCGCCTGCGCGACAAGATCGTGCTCGTCGGCGCGACCGCCCCCGGCCTGTACGACATCCGCCCGGCGCCATACCGCACCGGCAACCGCCAGTTCTTCGGGGTGGAGACCAACGCCAACATCGTGAACACGCTGCTACACCGCCAGCCGTTGAGGGACTGCGGCAACTCCCTGGCGTGGGGTGCCTTCGCCCTGGCCCTGGGGCTGTTGGTAGGGGTGGCGGTGTGGGGGACCGGGGAGGTGCTGGCGACCTCGCTCAGTGTGCTGATTCTGGCCGTGATCGCCCTCCCGTCGTTCTTCGTGGCCTTCAACCTGCTGCACGCGTGGATCCCCTATGGGGCGATCCTGCTGGCGACGGCGCTCCCCCTGGCGGTGGGGCTCCCCGAGCGGCTCACCATGGAGCGCAAGCTGATCCAGCGCCAGTTTGATGTCTACGTCTCCCCGGACGTCCTGGGCGAGCTGATGCGTGCTCCGGACCTGATCCGGCAGAGCCAACGCCGCAGCGTCACTTTGTTGTTTGCGGATGTGCGGGGCTCAACGACGCTGTCGGAGAAGATTGCGCCGGAGGTGTGGGTGGCCCAGCTCAATGAGTACCTGACCCAGATGAGTCTCGCGATCTTCAGCTTTGACGGCTACCTCGACAAGTTCATGGGCGATGGCATCATGGCGGTGTGGAATGCGTTCGGGACGCAGGAGGGGCAGCATGCCGAGCTGGCCGTGCGTGCTTCCCGCCAGATGCTGCGGCGCCTGGAGCTACTCAACAAGAAGTGGAGCCAGATGCCCGACCGCACACCGTTCCGGATCGGCATCGGGCTGCATACCGGCGAGGCGGTGATGGGCAATGTCGGCTCGGAGGAGCGCACCCAGTATACGGCGATTGGCGATGTCGTGAACACCGCCTCCCGCATCGAGGGGATGTGCAAGCAGTTCGGCGTCGAGTTCATCATCAGTGAGACGACGGCCCGGCTCGTGCAGGACATGTTCCCGCTGCGGGAGCTGGGACAGGCCGAAGTACGCGGCCGCTCCGCCCGAATCACGGTATTCGAGGTGCGTGAGGGACAGCCAGAGCCTGCTGCGAAGGGAGAACAGCACAATGGGTCTGTTCGGGAAGAAGAAGCCGCAGAAGCCGAAGAGCGATGATGAGCTGTTTGACGAGGCGATTGGCGACCTGGCCGTCGACCTGCAGAAGGCCGACCGCCGCCGCAAGCGGCGGCAACGCAAGCTACTGTTGCCCTCCTGGCTCGACCGGCGCATCCTGATCGGCCTCGCGGTCATCCTGGTCATCATCCTTGCCGATGCCGTCCGCCGCGAGAACCAGGAGTTCGTGGCGACTCTGACCGGCTACACGGGCCAGGTCACCGTCACCACTGCCGACGGGACGGCCGCGCCCGTCCCCAACCAGCCACTGGGCGACGCGGCAGTCGTCACGACCGCGGCCGCCTCCTGGGCCACCATCGAGTTCCCCGATGGGAGCGTCAGTACGGTCGACCAGAACAGCGAGTTCATCGTCAAGCTGATGGAGTACAGCCGCGGCGGACGCTGGCGGAGCCGCTCGTTCTTCCTCAGCGCCGGTCGCGTGTGGTCGACCGTCGGGCCCTACTTCGGCGAGAAGTCCGAGATGAAGGTCTACACCCCCTCGGCCGTCGCCGCCGTCCGTGGCACCCAGTATGCCGTCAGCTATGACGCCCAGAAGAGGCGCACCACCATCCAGTGCAATGATGGCTATGTCACCGCCGACGGCTTCACCGGCAAGGGACTGTGGGTGGGGCAGGGCGGCGAGACGTCAGTCCCCTTCGGCGGTGCCCCGGCCAACCCTGAGTGGATGCCGGCTGCGGCAAAGCAGGCGTTCTCGCAGGACGTCCTCAACCGGCCCATCCCCCCGGAGCTGTGGGTCAAGACCGCCGAGCTCACGCTCACCCAGGTGCTCGATGCCCCGCTCTCGATCCTGGGGATCGGCAAGTGCTCGTGGGCCGTTGGGAGTGCCGACTTCGCCCGTCGCACGGCCGCCATGGAACAGGCCCGTCGCATCATGACCTTCCTGGAGGGCTACCCCATCTACCCCGAGTTCGTGAACCCGGCGACGCTCGAACCGCTCAGCATCCCGTATGAGGATGTGAAGCGGATCCTGAAGGCCTTCCACGGCGATGCCATCGCCAAGTACGAGCCGCTCGACGGAGGCAAGGGCTACCGCGTGGTGGTGCAGGCCCGTGACAAGCGCCGCACCACGTTCATCATCACACCGACGGGGGTCGCCCAGGGACAGGACGAGTAGCGACGCCCGCGCCGTACCTGCCTGGTGGCGAGGGCCGTGCCTCGTCCGCGTGCGCCGTTCGGAGGGGGCACGCGCGACTGCGGCGGGCCACGGGCCCTGGTCGCGGAGGCCGACCGTCTCGGTCGGCGGGGAGGTGTGTCGAGCGCGACGCTCGACCTGCGCGACTGACGTCTACCCCGCCCGCCGCTGGCGCAGGGTGTTGAGGGCCACCGCGGCGATGACGACGCTGCCGACGATGACGCCTTCCCACAGCGACGCGTTGCGGGCGATCACCAGGTTCAGCCCATTGAGGATGACGCTGAGCACGCTGGCCCCCAGGATCGTCCCGACGACGCTGCCTTCGCCGCCGGCGAGGCTGCAGCCACCGATGACCGCGGCCGCAATGGCGTTCAGCTCGTACCCCGCCCCGCTGGAGGGGTTCCCCTGGCGGTCGTAGGCGGCGAACACCACTCCCGCCAGGCCCGTGAAGAGGGCACACAGCGAGTAGGCGATCACCTTGACGCGGGCGACGTTGACCCCCGACAGCCGCGTCGCTTCCTCGTTGCTCCCCAGGGCGTGGATGTAGCGGCCGTAGACCGTCCAGCGCATGATCACGGCCGCCACCGCCGCGACGCCCGCCAGCACGAACACCGGGGTCGGGATCCCCAGCCACCGGCCGTTCCCCAGGCTGGTGAACCCCTCCGCGACGATGGGGATGGGCAACGAATCGGTTGCCAGCAGCGAAGCGCCCCGCAGGATGCACATCGTGCCCAGGGTGGCCACGAACGGCTGCAGCCCGATCCGCGAGATCACCGTTGCGTGCAGCACGCCGACCAACCACGAGACGATGAGCACGAGCGGCACGGCCAGCAGTGCGGGCACGTTGCAGGTGACCATCAGCACCCCGGTCAGCACACCACTGAAGGCGATCAGGGAGCCGACGGAGAGGTCGATGCCGCCGGCGATGACGACGAACGTCTCGCCGATGGCGTAGATCGACAGGAGGGCGATCTGGCGCGACAGGTTCTGAAGGTTGGCGGCCCGCAGGAAGCTCTCCCGCGGCCCCGGCCCACTGGCGAGGATGACGAGGACGATCACGAGCAGGCTGATGACAATGCCCAGCTCACGGCTCTGCCACAGGGCGCTGTGACGGTCGGCGCTCGCGCGTGGCCCCGCCTGCGGATTGTCCATCCTGCTTCTGCCTTTCCCGTGTTGTCCGCAAGTCGCGGGTTGGCCGGGCGCGGCTTCCAGCCGCTCCCGGCCGCGCGCACCCAGCGGCCTCTTGTGGGAGCGGCTTCCAGCCGCGATGCCATCCCTCGGGCCGCGGGCCAGATGCCAGATGCCAAATGCCACATGCCACATGCCCTTCGTCGTCAGCCATTCACCCCGTTCCGGTCCGGCACCTTCACTCACACAGGTGTTCCCGGCACCGGTGACGAATCACGCACGTGCGGTCGTCCACATCCGTGCGTTGAGGAGAGATGAGGCATGCGACGCCAGGGGTTCACGCTCATCGAGCTGCTCGTCGTCATCGCGATTATCGCGATCCTCGCGGCCATCCTTTTCCCCGTGTTCGCGCGCGCGCGGGAGAAGGCGCGCCAGTCAAGCTGCCTGTCGAATGTGAAGCAGCTTGCCCTCTCATTCATGATGTACCTGCAGGACTATGATTCCTCGTACCCGCTGCCTCAGGCCGATGGCGCCGGGATCTCGTGGGCCCGCCGTGTCGATCCCTATGTCAAGAACCGGCAGGTGTTCATCTGCCCGAGCGACTCCCATGCGCCGGTGGGGCCCGCGAATCCCGATGGCGTCCAGTACCTGTGCAGCTTCGGCTACAACTACAACCTCGGCAACGACAGCTCCAGCGGGTCGTGGGTCGTCCGCATCCGGACTGAGGCGGACATCCAGTACCCGGCCAACACGGTGATGACGTTCGAGAGCCTGGACGTCGTCGCCGGCAACTCGGCCTCCAGCTATGACACGCTGCAACAGCCGGAGTGGGCCGGAGGGTTCTACTGGTCGGCTCCGGGCCGGGGCAGTGCGCCCGGTCGCCACAACGGTGGGGACAACCTGGGCTTCTGCGATGGGCACGCCAAGTTCGTCAACACCCAGAACGTCAGGAGCGGAGGCGCGTTCGTGTACTCGACCTCCGGGGTTACCTTCACGCCATAGCGTCGTGTCCGCCGAAGCACTGCGGCCACACCGTCGGCCCCATCGCATCCTCAACCGGGGGTCCCGCTGGATGAACGACACGCTTGCCGATGGCAGACGGTACGTGACGGCCATGCGAGGGAAGGGTCTGAGCGATGGCCAGATCCGTGACAGGCTGCTGAAGGCCGGATGGGACGAGGGGCATGTCGGTGCGCTCATGGCTGCCGCCGCGGATCCGCCCGGCCAAGCTCCCGCACCCTCGATCGGCGATGCTGGCACGCAACCGGTCGGTCTCCCGGGGGGTGGTGCTGAGCCAGGCGATGCGCAGTCGGCCGATGCCCGCGCCACTGCCGCCCCGGCAGGGCACCCCGCGTCGGTCGCCCTTGAGCCCCCCGGTCGTCAGGAAGGGCCTCTCGACTCCGCGGAGGCACTGCGTCGCCTCGCCGACGCCATCGCGGCGGAGGACGCCGTCGAGGCCCGGGCGGTGCTGCAGCGATGGGGCGACGGCGCTTACACCTGGCACAAGCTGGTCCAGGCCACCAACGCGGGCGACGGCGCCATGCAGCTCCTGGCGGCAGACCCCACCGCGCTGCACGAGGCGGCGGCCGCAGGCTCGGTGGCTCTCGTGGAGGCGCTGCTGGAGCGCGGAGCGGATGTGAACGCCCGCGACGTCGGGGCCGCAACACCCCTGATGCGAGGCGTATGCCACGTCGATGTTGTGCGCGCGCTGTTGGCGCACAACGCCGACCTGACGTTGAGCAACGATGATGGCACCGCCCTCTCGGCGGCGGTCCACTGTGGCATGCCGGAGACGACGGCGCTGCTGCTCGGGCGCGGCGCCGACCCCAACCCCACCAACTCCGATGGCATCCCGGTCCTCCGGGCGGCGATCCGCTGGGGCCATCTGGCCGTCGCCGAGGAGCTGCTGCGCGGCGGCTCCGACCCCAACGCCCGGGATGGCGACGGGGCTCCGCCACTGTGCCATCGCCCCAACGACAAGGCCGTCTCCTACGCCGACTTCGCCGCGCTGCTGCTGGCCCACGGTGCCGATCTGGAGGCCACAGACGGCCGGGGCCGCACCGCCCTCTACCAGCAGTGGGGAGATGACTTCCGCTTCCTGCTCGACGCGGGCGCAGACGTCCACGCTCGCGACAATGCCCGAAACACGCCGCTGCATGCCATGGCGGCGCTCGGGGCGGAGGCGGAGTGCCGCCTCCTGGTCGAGCGGGGCGCCGAGATCAATGCCGCCAATCTGCAGGGCGAGACGCCCCTCGATGCAGCGATTGTGGGCGCGCCCTTCGTCGGGCCCCGCGCGTCGCAGGAGCTCAAGGACTATCTGCGCCAGTGTGGTGCCAGGGAAGGCGAGCCGCCCGGCGAGCCCCAGGAGGAGCCCAAGAAGGAGACACCCGGCTGGCTCCAGATTGCCGCCGAGGGGGCTGCACTGCGCCGGCAGGGGCAGGTCGGCGGCGGGCCCACCGGAGGGTGGGGCGGGTTCTCGGTCGACGGGCTGGAGTTGGAGATCGTGCTCCGCGACCCTGCGGCGGGGAAGGGGTACAAGCACCGCGTCCGCCACGCACGTGTCAGCGCGAATGCCTACCCCGAGATCAACCTCTTCGATCAAGGTCAGCCGCTCGACGACTTCCCCATGTTCCAGTACCCCATGTTCCGCCCGGAGGACGTCTGCAAGGTGGACCTTCCCGGTCTCCTGCGACGCTCGCTCGTCATCCACGTGAGAACTCCGCAGGACTGGAGCCACGACCCCCCCAAGGGAGGCTGGGAGATCACTTTCACCCTCTCCGGGCCGAAGGACCGGCTCCAGGTAGTCCTGCAGGAGATGGCCGGGCGCATCATCGAGTATGGCAGCCGCTTCAACCTCGATGTCAGCAACTGGGGCTACGTCCCCAGGCAGTAGCAGCGACGTCCGCAGCGGGCCGATTGGGAGGAGGTGCGCGGGGGGCCCATTCTGAAGGAGGCCACGTGATGTTGGCACGATACAACGCATTCGCGGTGGTGGTAGCGATGCCGGCCCTGATACTCGGCGCGAGCGCCGTCGGGGGTGCCCAGGAGGCAGCCCTCTGGCAGACGTTCTACGATACCACCACAGGCTTTGGCGTCCCACCCGACGCCGCCTGGATGGGGGAGGGGACCAGCTCCGAGCAAGTTGCCGAGGGTCTGCGCATCGTGGACGCTTCCACCAAGCCGGGCAGCGGGCGGCTGTACATCCTGGGCTGGAACGCCGATCCCGCGCAGGGGGCGACGGTCGAGGCCCGGCTCAAGCTCATCGCGGCCAGTGAGCCGTGGGGCGCCTGTATCAACATCACCGACGGGGTCCACGAGGAGGACGTCAGCTTCCTGCCCGACCGCGTCGTCCTAAGCTATGCCAAGACGGAAGCCAAGTTCGCCACCACCGACGGCTTCCACACCTACCGCATCGTGTTCAAGGGCACCGACATTCAGGTGTGGGCCGACGATGTCTCGCTCATCGACGGGAAGGGGAAGTTCACGCAGCCCATCATTGAGGAGCAGCGCAATCGCCTGGCCTTCGGTGCCAGCGCCTCGACGGCCACCTCCGAGTCTGTCTGGCAGTTCGTGCGCTTCCAGGGGGGGAACATCCCTGCTTCCGGCATCACGCCCCCCAACGTGCCCGGGCTGGAGGTCAAGCAGCTCGAGACCGTCACCATCGCCGACGGTGTCTCCTATAGCAGCATGTTCCGCTTTGCCTCCGGCGCGCTGCAGGCGGCCGGCAAGCGCTCCACCGACGGGGGGAAGACCTGGGCGGCGGCCGGGGGGCCCCCGGTGACCGCGTGTCAGCTCCCCGACGGGGAGGTGCTCCTGCTAGACTACCGCACGCATGCCGCGGCGGACAAGGGCTGGTTCGACAGCGCCCTGACGCGCTGGGATGCCGCGGGCACGCCGCTCCCTGCGCTCCGTGCGCGGCTCCACGTCCCGGACTTTGTGACCACCGTCGATGATGATGGCTCCAAGCGCGACGGGCCGTGGTGCGATCACTCGGTCATCATCCTGCGCGATGGCACCCTCCTCGCCGCCAACTCGGGGTGCTTTGCCCAGGACAAGACCCCGGTCGGTAGCTATCCCACCGAGTTCGGGGCCAAGAAGTACCGCGGCTTTGTGACCCGCTCGACCGACCGGGGCCTCACGTGGGAATACCTCGCGACGGTGACCGCCGACCCGACGCTGGGCACCGAGGGGTGTAATGAGATGGACCTCGTGCGGGCCCCGAACGGCGACCTGCTGTGCCTGTTCCGCACCGGTGGGCACGCGAGCCACCCGAGCCCGCTGTTTCAGTGCCGGTCGACGGATGAGGGGAAGACGTGGGGGGCGCCCGAGCGCGTGGCCGACCGCGGGGTGTGGCCCAACTGCGCCGTCACGAGCGAGGGCGTGATCGTGTGCACGTACGGGCGGCCGGGCAACTGGCTCACCTTCAGCCTGGACTCCGGGCGCACGTGGGTGGGGCACTTCTGCTTCGATGCTGCGCGCTCCACGTCCTACAACAGCATCGAGGAGGTGTCACCCGGCCGCCTGCTGGTGATGCACGACCGCCAGGCGCTCGATGCCGGCGGCAATCCCCACCCCGGGACCGTGGGCACGTTCTTTGGCGTCAAGCGCACCGCGCGCTAGGGGCCGGCCGGAAGGGCCACCTGCGGCCGGGCTGCCATGGCGGCTCGCGCTGCTCGCGGCACGCCGCTTCGCGGCGGGGGGGCGCCCTCAACGGCCTCCCGACAGGGGTGTCGGGCGCGCCGATCTGCACCGTCGACCGCTCGCGGGGCCCCATCAGCCCCGCACAACGGGGCTGACACCCCGCGCCCAGGCCGTAGCCGCAACACACCAGCGGGCCCCCAGCAGCCCATCAGCCGAGGACGGTGCTCCTGCGAGGCACTAGGTCACGATTGCAGTGCGCTTCCGCTGGGTACATAATAGAGGGGACCTATCATTGAGGAGACGTACCATCCGCCACAGGAGGGATCAGTCACCATGCGTAGAGGGTTCACCCTGATCGAACTACTCGTCGTCATCGCGATCATTGCGATCCTGGCGGCCATCCTGTTCCCCGTGTTCGCCCGGGCCCGGGAGAAGGCGCGCCAGACGTCCTGTCTGAGTAACGAGAAACAGCTTGCCCTGGGAACGCTCATGTACTCCCAGGACTATGACGAGCACCTGCCGATGCGGTGGATAGCCACGGACACCAACTTCCGGACGACCAGCATGATCTACCCGTACATCAAGAACGCCCAACTGTTCGCATGCCCGAGCTACAGCGCGTCTGTGACGCACACGGGCATCGGCACCTTCCTGCTGTCCTACACCTGGCCCGGCGGGTCGCCGGCGCACCCGGGAGCCTCCGCGTCGGTAGCGTGCACGACTTGCGGGCGCTTCTGCTCCCAGAACTACTTCTCGTTCGACGGGTACTCGGGGTTCTCACTCGCGACGTTCCAGGACCCGAGCAATGTCATCATGATCTACGAGCTGAAGGAGTGCGCCGGCGGCACGGACCACGACAACGCCCTGCACACCTTCTACGAGGCGCGCGGCCTCGACGAGAGCTACAACGTCCACAACGGTGGCTCGAACTACGCCTACATCGACGGACACAGCAAGTGGAAGAAGACCCCGAAAGCCGGCGAGTGGACGCCGAGCACCGATGACGACTAGGGACCCCGCATCACACGCGCGGCAGTGAAGTACCCGGCCTGGCTCTAGAGACCCGGGCGAAAAGGCCACGTCCGGCCGGGTCTCTAGCGGCGAGATGGCTGTGAGTGCCTTCTGCGGGTCTCCGAGCGTACCGTCGTGGCCTCAGCACGACTTTTCGGGCGCTCTTCGATCGCTGCACCGTCAGGGATCGGCGGGGGAAACAGGGCCCTTCACAGGGCCCTGTTTGCTTTCCGGGCGTGATGCACCCGTGATAGAACAAGGCCCACGCTACGTGCGCCTCGTTCGCTTCGCGGGGCAACTGCCGCCACGAGACGGCTAGGTCGGACCCTCCGCTGGCGGATGCGCCTCCGGCACCAGCCACTTGCCGGCGGCAAGCCAGTCGGCGAGGCGGTCGATCTCGTCCAGCGGCTGGGTGAGCTCGTGCAGCAGGTAGGCCAACTTGCCCTCGGCGGGGAGCTTGCGCTCCATCGCGTCGACGCGGCAGAACAGCCAGCGGGCCCGCAGCAGGTCGGGGAGTACCTGCAGCTCGCGGGGCGTCGGTGTTACCTGCTCGGCATAGCCGCACCCGAACGCGCACAGGGCCGCGGTCTCCCAGCGGAACGCCTGGGTGAGGGAGACGATGTCGCCCGCGACGGTGGGCTGCGCGCGAGTCCCGCAGAAGAACATCAGCCCGTCGGCCACATCGAGCATGCGCGGGGCGCGCCCGACCCAGTCGAAGTCGAACACCCCCGCGATCTTGTCCCCGTCGACCTTGAGGTTGGCGGGATGGTAGTCGCCATGGATGATGCAGCAGGGGAGGCCCCAGTAGGCTTCATCCGGCAGCCGCTGCGCCACCGCCTGCGCGACGCGGATGGCGCGGTCAACGGCGGCGAGGTCCGCCGGCGCTGAGGCGGCGTCGCGAGGGAGATGCGTGCGTGCCCACTTCAGCCCGCGCAGCGAAGCCGCGGGGGCGTGGAGCCGGCCCAGTTTCTTCTCACCGGGGGGGGTGAAGTCGCGGGTGGCGAGGTGAAAGGCGGCCAGGGTGCGACCGGCCGCGGCGATCTGGGCCAGGTCGCCCTCCCGCGGCTGCTCGCCGGTCACGAGCGGGTACAGCTCGTAGGTGCCGTCATCGGTGGTGCACCACCGACTGCCGCTGATGGTTCGCACCGGGGTGACCACGGGGAGGCCCGCTTGAGCGAGGTGGCGGATCACCGCATGGTCGAAGCTCATCTGCCCCGCCGAGCTATAACGCGGGTTGCGCCGCTTGAGGAAGAACTGGCCCCGCGTCGTGACGACGATGACGGCCGGGTTGGCCGTCCCCGCGGCGGGCCGGACGAACACCAGCCGCCCCAGGTTGTACGCGCGGAGCACCCCGGCGACCTAGTGCTGAGAGAGGGAGGATGCCATGGGGCAGTCGCGATCCGTCGCGCGCACCAGGAGCACCGGCACCGGCGCATGGCGCAGGACCTGATCGGCGATGCTTCCGTAGACCCAGCGCCCCGGCCCCGTCCGACCGTGAGTGCACATCACGATCAGATCACACTCCTGCTGATCGCAGTAGCGCAGGAGCTCATCGGCAACGTCGCCCTGACACACATCCCACTCGGCCTCCACGCCTTCCGTCATGACGCGCTTGCGGATCCCGGCCATGTACTCGCGGGCACTGCTAAGCTGCTCCTCCCGGTCAACCGCCACCCCCGTTGCCGTCAACGCCTCCGGTGCCACCAGCGGCACCACCGACACCAGGTGGACGGTGCCGCCAAAGGCCGCGGCGAGGGCGACGGCATGGGGCAACCCCCGCTCAGCCAGGTCCGACTGATCCAGTGCAACCAGGATGTGCTCGTACATACAGGCCAGATTCTCCCTCCGACAGCGCGACGACTCACCAACGGTCTTGTGATTCGCCTCGCACGGTCACAACTCCTTCCGTCACCGTCGCGGCCGGTCGCGAGATGATGGGGCAGGTGCCGACGGTCGCGCGGACGAAACGGAGTGGAGGGAGCAGCCGACGAGCCGTTCCGTTGCCGGCCACCACGGCGACGGCTGTCACACTCTGATGCGCGGAGCCGAGTACCGCGACTTCCCCGGGAGGGCAGCCAAATGGGCAAGCTGTGCAAGCAGTGCGGGATGAAGAGCGAGCGAGACGACCTGTGCACGTGGTGCAACGCCGACCTGCGCGAGGGCGCGGCCACGCCGGCGGCGACGCCCCTGGCCAAGCCCGGTCGTGCGCCCTCGGCCGCGGCGCCCCCGCCGGCACCGCCGCGGGGTGCGGGA
>CAZIWQ010000071.1:0-13041 GCA_964542355.1 uncultured Armatimonadia bacterium | reverse complement strand
CCGGTGCACGGGCCGACCCCGGAGCAGGTCCATGTCCACGAGTTGGGGGGCCTGGCCACGATCGTTGCCATCGTGGGGGCGGTGGTGGGCTTCCGCGAGCTGGGCGTGGATGAGATCATCTGCTCGCCGCTGCCGGTGTCACACGGGTCTGTGGACACGGCTCACGGCCGGTTGCCGGTGCCGGCGCCGGCAACCGCGGAGCTGCTGCGGGGAGTGCCGACGTTCCCTGTCGATGTGGCAGGTGAGACGGTCACGCCGACCGGTGCCGCGCTGGCCGTCGGGCTGGCACAGCGCGTGGGGGCCTTCCCTGCCATGGTCGTCGACGCGGTGGGGTATGGGTGCGGCCAGAAGGACTTCCCGGGGATGCCCAATGTGCTGCGGCTGTTTGTGGGCGAGCGCACGGGGGTGATGCCGGGTGCGGAGGGGGGGGAGGGGCGCTGGCACGGGCCGGTGAGCGATCGTGTGCGTTTGATCGAGGCCAACCTGGATGACATGAACCCGGAGTTCTTCGGCCTGGTCATGGAGCGCGCGTTTGCCGCGGGAGCGGTGGATGTGTGGTTGTGCCCGATCGTGATGAAGAAGGGACGGCCGGCGACGCAGTTGGCGGCCCTCGCCGATGCGGCGCACACCGACGCGGTTGTCGCGGCGATCGTGGAGGAGTCGACGACCTTTGGGGTCCGCATCTCCGACTGGGAGCGGCGCTGCCTGCCGCGGGAGAAGGTCACCGTAGAGACCCCCTATGGCCCGGTGAGTGTGAAGCTGGGGCGCATCGGGGATCGCACGGTGACTATCTCGCCCGAGTACGAGGACTGTGCCGCGGCCGCGCGGGCGAGCGGGGCTCCGCTGAAGCTGGTCTACGCGGCCGCCCAGGCCGCGGCGCGCGGGATCAGTGCCGACTGACTCGCCAGAGCGGCGTCGCATCGCCCGACCGTCCCGGTCGGGGGGGATGCGCGCCCAGACGCTCGACGTGCACGGCGACGTACCGCTGCGCTCGCAGCAAGTGGTAGCCGGGTGTAGCAACAGGAAGAGGAGCTCCCATGAAGCAACCACGCGGTCAGCAGATGCGTGCCGAGATCTTCGAGCAGCCGGCGGCGATCCGCGCGACGCTGGCTGCGGAGCAGGCGGGCCTGCGTGAGCTCACGCGGCGCCTGCGGCGCGAGGGGACCGAGTACGCGCTGATCGCCGCGCGGGGAACCTCCGACAATGCCGCCCTCTACGGCTTCTACATGTTCGGTGCCGTGACGATGAAGCTGGCGGCGACGGCCGCGCCCTCGCTCCTCACCTGCTACAACACCGACATCGACCTGCGCAAGGTGTTTGTGCTGGGGGTCTCGCAGTCGGGGAAGGCGACCGACGTGATCGAGGTGCTGGACGCGGGGAGGCGGCGCGGCGCCATCACCTGTGCCCTGACCAACACCGAGGACTCCCCGATCTGCGAGGCGGCCGAGCACGTGGTACTCACGCACGCGCGCGAGGAGCACTCTGTCGCGGCGACCAAGACCTACACGACGGCGCTCGCGGTGATGCATCAGTTGGCGACCCTGTGGGCCGACCGCGGCGACCTGGCTGAGCAGATCCACCGGGTGCCCGACTGGATCGAGCAGGCCTTCGTTGTCGAAGAGCGGATTGCCGACCATGCCGAGCGCTTTCGCTTCATGAACACCTGCCACTGGCTGGCGCGGGGGATGAACTTCTGCACGGCCAAGGAGTGCGCGCTGAAGATGGCCGAGTGCTGCTATGTCGTGCCTTCGCCGTTCAGCACCGCTGACTTCATGCACGGCCCGATCGCGACCACCGACCATGGTTTCCCCTGTTTCGTGGTCGCCCCGACCGGCAAGGCCCTCGACAGCGTGCGGACGGTGGTAGCGGCGTTGGAGGAGCGAGAGGCGGAGGTGATCGTGATCTCCAACGACCAGGAGATGCTGCGGCGCGGCCGGATTGCGCTGCCGATTCCGGAGCTGCCGGAGGAGTGCTCGCCGCTAGTGGCGGGAGTGATCGGGCAGCTTCTGGCGCTGCATATCGCGCTCGAGAAGGGTCTCGACCCGGACACGCCGCGGGGGCTGAGCAAGGTGACGCTGACGCTGTGAGCACGCCGCGTGACGGTACGCCGGACACTCTTGTCCGGCATTCCCCCTCCGCCCGACAGCAGTGTCGGGCGTACCGGTCCGGCATTCCCCCTCCGCCCGACAGGAGTGTCGGGCGTACCGGTCCGGTGTCGGGCGTACCGGGATCACGGACCGAGATCGCGGTTGACTGCGGCCGCATGAGTGTGCTATACTGCTGTCACGATGACGACCCCGTCCCTCGCCAACCAGACCCGCGCCAGGCGCAGCTAGCATAACCTGCGTGGTCTTCTGCGAGGCACGATGTTCCCGATGCCGCCCGACGATAGGGTGGCATTTTGCGTATCTGGATGTTTGCGAGCCAGCCACTCGCCGCGGCGCGCCGGGTGAGCTGTCGACTGGAGGGTTTGACAATGACACGAGTTGGCATCTTCGGGGCGGCGGGGTATGGCGGAGTCGATCTGATCCGCATGCTGGTGAACCACCCCCGGCTTGAGGTCACGTACCTGGCCGGGCAGACGACCGTCGGACAGCGGATGTCCGAGCTGTACCCGTTCCTGCTGGGGGCGTGTGACCTGCCGATCGAGGAGAGTTCGCTCGAGCTGGCGGCAGGCAAGGCGGATGTCCTGTGCTTTGCACTGCCTCACGCCACGGGGACTGAGATGGTGAAGCAAGCCCTGCAGATGGGCAAGAAGGTAGTTGATTTCTCGGCCGACTTCCGCCTGCGCAATGTCGCCGACTACGAGGCCCACTACCAGGTGCACCCGTGTCCGGAGCTGCTGGAACAGGCCGTGTATGGTCTGCCGGAGCTGCACCGGGCGCTGATTGCGAAGACCGACCTGGTCGCGGTCCCGGGCTGCTATCCGACCGGCGCCATCCTCGCCCTGGCCCCGGCCGTCAAGTATGACCTCATCGACACCGGCAGCGTGATCGTTGACAGCAAGTCCGGGGTCTCGGGCGCGGGGCGCAGCAAGCTGACCCTCGGGACGCACTTCGCCGAGGTCAACGAATCGGTCCATGCCTACAATATCGGCCGGCACCGCCACACGCCGGAGATGGAGCAGGAGCTGTCCGCCCTCGGCGCGCGCGTCCAGGTCACCTTCTCGCCGCACCTGATCCCCATGAACCGAGGGATCCTCAGCACCTGCTACGCCTCGCTCAAGCACGACATGTCGGCGGGCGAGGTGCTGGCCGCGTACCGCGAGATGTATGCGGCCGAGCCCTTCGTCCGCGTGCTGGCGGAGGGGGAGTTGCCGCGCACTAAGGACACGACCGGCTCCAACCGCTGTCATGTCGGGATCACGGTCGATTCCCGGAATCAGCGCCTGGTGGCCGTCTCGGCCATCGACAACCTGACCAAGGGTCTGGCGGGGGCGGCGCTGCAGTGCATGAACCTGATGCTGGCCATGCCGGAGACGATGGGTCTCGAGTCCCCCGGGATGTGGCCCTAGAGACCCGGCCGAAAGGGCCACTTCCGGCCGGGTCTCTAGCGCCAGGATGGCTGTGAGTGGCCTCTGCGAGCCTCTGAGCGTAGCGTCGCGGCCTCAGAACGGCTTTTCGGCCGCTCTTCTAGGGTGCCGCACGCTGTGTGCCCGCTGACGCTGTACGTCGGAGTGGCAGTTGCCGGCGCAGAGAACACCCACACATGGAGGTTTGGACATGGCGGACTTCACGGTCATTGACGGGGGTATCCTCGCCGCTCGCGATTTCGTGGCAGCGGCGATCAACTGCGGCATCAAGCCGGATGCCCCGGACCTGGTGATGATCCACTCGCTGCGGCCGGCTGCCGCGGCGGCGACGCTGACCCGAAACCGCTTCCGCGCTGCACCAACCTATGTGACAGAGGAGGCGGTGGCCGACGGCAATGCGCAGACGATCATCGTGAACTCGGGCAATGCCAACTGCGCGACCGGCCAACAGGGCCTGGACGATGCCCGCCGCATGGCCGCGCTCGCCGGCGAGGCGACCGGGGTGGAGGCAACCGAGGTGATTGTGTGCTCGACCGGGCACATCGGCGATCCAATGCCGATGGACAAGGTCGAGGCCGGCATCGCCCGCCTGGCGCCGCTGCTGAGCCCGGAGAACGCCGAGCTCGCCGCCCGGGGGATCATGACCACCGACAGCCACCCGAAGGCGTGTGCCGTGCAGTTCACCATCGGGGGCGTGGAGTGTCACATCGGCGCCATCGCCAAAGGCGCCGGCATGATCTGCCCCAACATGGCGACGATGCTGTGCTTCATCTGCACCGACGTCTCGATCGATGCCGTGATGCTGCGCGACGTGCTCCGCGAGTGCGTGGCGCACAGCTTCAACTGCATCAGCGTGGACGGGGATATGAGCACGAATGACACGGTGGCGGTGCTGGCGAACGGGGCGGCCGACAACCCGACACTGGTGCAGCCGGACGACGAGGACTACGAGGTGTTCCGAGCGGCGCTGTTGCACGTGACCCAGGACCTGGCCCGCCAGATCGCGTTCGATGGGGAAGAGGCTACGAAGTCCGTCACCATCGAGGTGACTGGCGCGGAGAGCTTCGAGCAAGCACGCGCGATGGGCAAGGCGATCGCTAACTACAACCTGCTGCGCACCATGCTGTATGGGATGGACTTCAACTGGGGGCGGGTCGCCGCGGCGATGGGTGCCAGCCTGATCGAGTTCGATCCCGCACAAGTGACGATTGAGGTCCAGGGCATCGTGCCCTGGCGCCGGGGCGCGATGGTCCCGTTTGACCTCGGCCAGGCGCGCGAGAGCCTGCAGGCTCGTGAGATCGCCATCAAGGTCGACATGGGTCTCGGGCATCAGCGCGCCACCGTGTGGACCTGCGACCTGACACCGGAATACGTTACGTTCAACGCTGAGTTTGACGTCACCGAGCTGTCTTGATCACCCGCCGGGAGAGGTGGCCCACCATGGAAGCACCGAACGGCTCCGCCCAGACGCTCATCGAGGCGTTGCCCTACATCCGCGAATGGTCAGGCAAGACCGTCGTGGTCAAGTACGGCGGCAACGCGATGACCGATGACGAGCTCAAGCGCAGCGTCGCGGAAGACCTCGTCTTGCTGCACTACGTCGGCATCAAGGTCGTGGCGGTGCACGGGGGCGGGCCGGCGATCAACTCGATGATGGACCGGCTGGGTCTGGAGTCGAGGTTCGTGGCCGGGCTGCGTGTCACCGATGAGCCCACCATGGAAGTGGCCCAGATGGTGCTCGTGGGGCAGATCAACCAGGAGCTGGTGTCGCTGGTGAACGCCGCGGGCGGCAGGGCGCTCGGCCTGTCCGGCAAGGACGCCAACCTGATGCGCTGCGAGAAGATCCAGCACCCCGAGGGTGACCTCGGGCTCGTGGGCAGGATCGTCTCCATGGACTGCTCGGTGATCCACACCCTCACTGCCGCCGGCTACATCGTCGTGATCAGCTCGATCGGGGTCGGCGATCAGGGGGAGAGCTACAATGTTAACGCCGACACGGTGGCCGGGGCACTGGCCGGGGCGCTGAAGGCCGAGAAGCTCGTCACACTCAGCGATGTGCGCGGCATCATGCGGGATGTGACGGACGCACAGTCACTCATCAGCCGGCTGACCCTTGCCGAGGCGCGCGAGCTGATGCACTCGGGCGTGGTCAGCAAGGGGATGATCCCGAAGCTGGAGAGCTGCATCCTGGCACTCGAGAAGGGGGTCCGGCGCGCGCACATGATCGACGGACGAATCCCGCACTCGATCCTGACGGAGCTGTTCACCAACCAGGGCATTGGGACCATGCTCGAAGCGGACACGGCCCCCTGGTAGCCGGTCCGGCGAGCGGCCGGAAGGCTGCTCGCCCCAACTACTCGGCCGCCGCGTTGGCCGCCAACGGAGAACCACCATGACCACCGCCGAGACCATCGCCACGACCCAGGAGTTCATCATGCCGACCTACGGGCGGCTGCCGGTTGCGTTCGTGAAGGGCCAGGGCGCCCGGCTGTGGGATGCGGAGGGCAGCGAGTACCTGGACTTCGTCGCCGGGATTGCCGTGGTGAGCGTGGGGCACAGTCACCCGGCGATCACCGCGGCCATCTGCCACCAGGCCGGGGAGCTCATGCACACCTCCAACCTGTACCACATTCCGCAGCAGGCGGCGCTCGCCCGGCGGCTGTCCGAGCTCAGCTTTGGGGGCAAGGCCTTCTTCTGCAACAGTGGTTCGGAGGCCAATGAGACGGCCGTCAAGCTGGCGCGCAAGTGGGCCTCCATCCACCGCCCCGACGTTGCTCCCGATGAGCGCACGATCCTCACGGCCCGCAGCTCGTTCCACGGACGCAGCGTCACCACGGTGACGGCGACCGGCCAGGAGAAGTACCAGCACGGCTTCGAGCCGTTGGCCCGAGGCTTCGACTACTTCGAGTTCGGCAATGCGGACGACCTCGCGAGCCGGATGGGGGACAACGTCGTGGCGGTACTGATCGAGCCGATCCAGGGGGAAGGCGGGATGAATGTACCCCCCGATGGCTTCCTCGCGCAGGTGCGGGCCCTGTGCGATGCGCACCGCTGCCTGATGATCCTGGATGAGGTGCAGACCGGTTTCGCGCGCACGGGCTACTGGTTTGGCTACATGCATGAGCCGGTGACGCCGGACATCATGGCGCTCGCCAAGGCGCTCGGCAACGGCTTCCCGATCGGCTGCTGCCTCGCGCAGCCTGCGGTCGCCGACTGCTTTGTGCCGGGCAACCACGCCACTACCTTTGGCGGCAGCCACCTCGCCTGCGCGGCGGCACTGGCGACGCTGGATGTCATCGAGTCCGAGGGGCTGGTCGCGCGGGCCACGGCCGCGGGCGAGCTGCTTGCCGACTTGCTGGGGCCGGGGGCCCACCCGCACATCGCCGAGATGCGGGGGCGCGGGCTGCTGCGTGCCGTGCGGCTGCACTCCGCCGCCGGGGAGGCGCGTGCCATCCAGGACAAGTGTCGCCAACGGGGTCTGATCGTGAACGCGATGGGGGCCGATCGCCTGCGGCTCGCGCCGCCCCTCAACATCACCGACGACGAGCTCCGCCAGGCCGCGCAGATCGTGCTCGCCGCCCTCGACGCATGAGGCCACGCGGAATGTGATCCTCCGTCGCTGCGGCTTCTGCGAAGCCGCACGCGCTCCTCAGGATGACATCGCCTGAGAGGCGCGGCTCCTGCGGTCCGCAACGGGCCGGTGAGACGGGCAATGGAGACGACAAGCGGGTCGCCCACCATGTGGGCGACCCGCTTCGGTTCTGGCGAAGTCGATGGTCTTCGGTGCCGCGGAGCACTCAGTCCGCGCCGGGCTACTTGAGTCTGAGGCCGACCGAGAGACGCAGGCCGTCGACGTTGACGTCGGAGTCGAAGTCCGTCCCGAAGACATAGCGGACGTCAGCATACAGCTTCTTGCCGAAGTTCAGCCCGGCGAGTGCCTGAAACCCGAGGCCGTCTTCGGAGTCGCTGTTCTCGATCCGGTACCAGCCTGCCCCGGCGCCGAGGTAGAACTCGTAGCTCTCGGTGGGGACGACGGTGATCCAGTTCAGGTTGGCATCGTAGATGTTGGCGCTGAACGTGCTGCTGGAGCCGTAGGACGAATACTCGCCATCTCCCCACTCCACGCCGCCGAGCCACTTCTGGCCAAACAGGTTGAACTTCAGGTCGACACCCACACCGAGGCCGGAATCGAAGTCACCCATGTCGAACCATCCTGCCCGCACTCCCAATGACGGCTGGAACCCCGCGACCTCGTTGCCGATGCCGTAGAACTGGGCGGAAGCGATGCCGGGCAACACTACCAGGGCCACGATTGCTGCGATCACCGGTTTGTACATGTCTGCTGTCCCTCCATGGTGGTCTGTGATGGAAACAACGACCCCGGCCGGGTAGCCGCCCGGCGGGCGTTCTCGCCAGCAAATGCTGCGGGCACGGCGTGACGAGCCCGGGCCCGTGCGGCCTGACGGCCGGGCGCGGCGGCGCGGCTAGAACACCGTCCGCACCGAGGCGCCCCAGCCAAAGTCACCATCGATGTAGCCGGCATCCACCGACAACCACTCGGTGGGGAAGTAGCGGACACCGCCATTGAAGGCGTCCGCATCGTACTCGAGCTGGAGGACCGCATTGGTGGCCGGTACGAGATCGACGCCGAAGAAGATGCCGTCGAGGGCGCCGGTGCCATGCTCGCTCTTCCCGTACCCGACATGCAGGTTGAACGACGAGTTCTCGCTGCCGGAGCCAAGGTTGAGGGCCTTGGACGCGACGAGGTAGATCGAGCGGTCCATCTTGTCGGCCGCATCGAAGACCCCGACCACCATGTCCGGGGCGAGATTGAGGCCGAACAGGCTCCCGAGATTGACCCGGTACTTGGCGTTGAAGATCGTCTGATCGCTGAAGCTGTCCGAGAGCACGCCGCGCTCGGGGACATGCGACACCCGGGCGACACCGAACTCCAGGTCGGCGATGAGCGCGACGTTGGCGTTGTAGACATCCTGGTCGCCGGAGTCGAGACCAACGCGGTGGAAGCCTCCCGTCAGCTTGCCAACCGGGGCGATCTGGGCGGTGGGGATGAGGATGAGGCCGGTCGAGCCGTACCAGGAGCTGGTAGGCGTCTGCTCGGGGCGCGAGATGCCCCAGTCTTCAGCCGGGATCGTCTGGGCCCAGCCCGTCACGGTCAGTCCGGCGAGAGCGAGGAGCACTCCGAGGGGTGTCAGTCGCATCCGGTTCAACTCCTTTGGGATGACCACGCGTGCCACACGGGGAGTGGTGCCACGCCCGCGAAAAGTATACACACGGCACCCGGGACGGTCAAGCCGCGCAGGTGTTCGCTCCGCCATCGGCGAACACCGTGCACGCTGATGCCGACTGTTGGACCACTGGCGACGGGGAAAGTTGCGGGGCCTGACTATGAAACTGCCGCATGTTGTCATCGTTGGCGCTGGCCCGGCGGGCATCGCCGCGGCGCTGTGTCTCGCCCGCACGGGTGGCTGCCGCATCACCGTGCTCGAGCGGGGGCTTGACCTCGCCGATCGGGTCGCCGTGCGGGAGGGCCGGATGCCGGCCCCGCCGGGGGCCTCGGCGAACCTCGAAGGCTTTGGCGGAGCGGGCGCCTTCTCGGACGGCAAGCTCACCCTCACCGCCGAAGTCGGTGGCCACCTCGCCGAGATGTTGGGGCGGGAGCGTGCTGACGCACTGATCGCGGCGACCGACCAGATGTGGCTGGAGTTCGGCGCCCCCCCACAGGTTCACGGCGCCGACGAAGGCCTCGTCGCCACCCTCCGGCGTCGCGCCACGACGTGCGGCATGAAGCTCGTCACCGTCCCGCTGCGGCATCTGGGTACCGACCGCTCGGCGGAGGTCCTCGCGGCGATGCGCGAGCGCCTGGTGACCGGCTGCGACCTGCGCCCGGCGACCATCGCCGAATCGATCGTCGTGGCCGACGGGTGTGCAGTGGGGGTGCGATTGGCTGATGGGGCCCTCATCGAAGCCGACTATGTGGTCGCTGCCCCGGGGCGCAGCGGCCAGCCCTGGTTCCAGCGCGAGGCCCGGCGCCTGGGCCTGTCGACCGAGGCCAGTCCCGTTGATCTCGGGGTCCGCGTCGAAGTGCCGGCCCCCATCCTCGAGCAGCTCACCGACAGTCTGTATGAGTTCAAGCTCCTGTACTGGTCCCCCACGTTCGACAACCTCGTTCGCACGTTCTGTGTCTGCCCGTACGGCGAGGTTGTCACCGAGCGACTCGGTGATGTCGTGACAGTCAACGGGCACAGCTATGCCCGGCGGCGCACCGAGAACACCAACTTCGCACTGCTTGTCTCGAGTCGCTTCACCCGCCCCTTCGACGACCCCGTCGCCTACGGGCAGTATATCGCGCGGCTGGCGAACCTCTTGGGCGACGGTGTGCTGGTCCAGCGGCTGATCGACCTCCAGGCCGGACGGCGCTCGACGTCGCACCGCCTCGAGCACTGTATCATCACCCCCACGCTGCCCGGCGCAACGCCCGGTGATCTGAGCTACGTGCTCCCCTACCGCCATCTGCGGGTGATCCTCGAGATGCTGGAGGCGGTGGACCGACTGGCTCCGGGGGTGGCCGCGGCCTCAACGCTGCTCTATGGGGTCGAGGTCAAGCTCTACTCGGCGCGAGTCGCGCTGACGGAGGGGCTGGAGACACAGGTGCGCAACCTGTTCGCCTGCGGGGATGGGGCGGGGGTCACGCGGGGGCTGGTTCAGGCTTCCGCATCGGGCCTGGCAGTGGGCGAGGAGATCGCGCGGCGCCTCGCATAGGCGACCGGACCGCGCCGCCGTTGACATGCCGTTCCCTGGGACCGCGATCCCGCCTTGCGGGATCGCGCCGTGGCCGTGTCGTCTGCCGCCGTCGCCGTGCGCCGTTCCCCGGGACCGCGACCGCCTCGGTCCCAGCCGTTGGCCGTCGCCGTTGTGGAACGGGGGTGGATCCCCCGCCAGTGCAGCGCCCACTGTGGCAACAGCCGGCGGGGGATCAACTCCACCCTCCGCACTACTCGTCCACTGGTGAGAACTCGTCCTTGCTGACAAAGCACTCGGGGCAGACCCAGTCATCGGGCAGGTCGGCGAACGCCGTGCCGGGCTCCACGCCGTTGTCCGGGTCGCCGACAGCCGGGTCATACACATAGCCGCACACGTCGCATACATACTTCTGCATGGTCAGTTCCTCTCCTGGGTGTTCGTCGGACGTGGTCATTTCGGCTCGGCCACTATCCGATAGGCCGGGGGCGGCAGGCAAGCTCGAGCGCCTTCTCGGCGAGCATCTGTCCTGCCTGGCGACACTGCGCCACGATCTCGGGCGTGGGCCGGTACTGGCACTCCAGCGGCTCGCGTAGCAGGTCGAACTTCGTCTCCACCAGCGAGTCGTGCACCGCCTTCGCACCGCCCTTTGACCAGCCGTAGGAGCCGAACGCAAACCCGGCTTTGCACGTGGGACGCAGGCCCTTCAGGTATGTCAGGGAGGCCGCCATCTCGGGCATCATGCCACCGTTGAGCGTTGGCGAGCCGAACGCCATGGCGGCGGCATCCAGCACCTCGGTCGCGAGCAAGGTGATATTGTTGGCGCGTACGGCCAGGAGCCGGGTCGACACGCCGGGACGGGTCGCGCCCTCGACGATCGCGTGGGCCATCTGGGCCGTACTCTCCCACATCGTGTCGTAGGCCACCAGTACCTTCGGCTGGGGGCGGCACACAATCCAGTCACGGTAGGCCGCCAGGATCTTGCCGGGGTGGGTGCGCCAGATGACACCGTGATCGGGCGCGATCATGGCGATGTCGAGGCTGCCGGCGGCCTCGAGCGCGCGGCCGATCGGCTTGCCGGCCCACATGATGATGTTGGCGTAGTAGGTCTTGGCTTCCCACAGGACGGTGTCCAGCGGCTCTTCATCATCGAAGCGGCCGCTGGAGGCATAGTGCTGCCCGAACCCGTCCTGCGAGAACAGCAGCCGCGCCTCCGGTACGTACGTCATCATCGAGTCCGGCCAGTGGACCATCGGTGTCTCGAGGAAGCTCAGAGTGTGGCGCCCCAGTGAGAGCGTGTCACCGGTCCCCACGAGCTGGAACCGCCAGCCACTGACATCGTGGTAGTGGCTGAGCGTATCGTGGCACTTGCGGTTCGTGACCACCGTTGCTTGCGGGCACGCCCTGACGACGGCGGCCAACGCGCCGGCGTGGTCGGGCTCGCCGTGGTTCGCGATGATGTAGTCCACGCGCTCCGGTGCGGCCAGCTCGGATACGTTGGCGATGAGCTGCGCGGCGAAGGGTGCCTTCACCGTGTCGATGAGGGCCGTCTTCTCGTCGCGGATCAGGTAGGCGTTATAGCTCGACCCGCGCCCGGTGTGATACCCGTGGAAGTCGCGCACATTCCAGTCGTTGACGCCGACCCAGTCGATGTTGTCACACAGGGGGGTATGCATGGTCGTGCCTTTCGTCGCTCGCGGGCCGCTGCGACCGGGTCGTCGCACCGCCGGCTACTTGATCTTGCGCGGCTCGCACAGCTTACCCTTCTTCTTGGCCGTCGCGCCGCACTTCTTGCACTCGTAGTTGCCGGGCTTGGCGGGCGCCGTTTGCTTGCCCTTCAGACACATCAGTCTCACCTGGCCTCCGCCGCAGAGATAGGCCGCTCCGCCGCCGAGGGCCCCGCGCCAACTTCAGATGACCCCCGCGCCGGCGGCGGCCGCCGGAAGGACAAACACGCGGGCCGCCAACTCGCGGTCCAGCATCAGCAGGGCATGGCTGTTGTCACCGACCAGGCGCAGCGTGTCGCTGAGCTCCTTGGCCGCGGCCTCTTCCTCCACCTGCTCGGTGATGAACCACTGCAGGAAGGCGTTGCTGGCGTGGTCGCGCTCCTCCATCGCCAGGTCCACCAGGTTGTTGATGCGGGAGGTGACATACCGCTCGTGCTCGAGGGTGTGCTCGAACACGGCCAGCGGGGAGGAGAACTCGGTGGGTGGCCCCTCGAGCGGCTGTAGCACGACGCGTCCCCCCGTCTCGTTGACGTACGTGAACATCATCATGGCGTGAGTGTGCTCCTCCTTGCACTGGACGCGCATCCAGTTGGAGAAGCCCTTGAGCCCCAGGCCGTCAAAGTAGGCAGCCATCGCCAGGTACAAGTACTCGGAGTAGAGCTCCTTGTTGATCTGGTCATTGATCGCGGACTGCATCTGGTCGCTGATCATGGCTAGCCACTCGCCTCCCACAGGCCGTGCAGGTTGCAGTGCTCGCGGGCCGTGACGCTGGCGGCCTGGAGACAGAACTCCGCTTCCGGCGCGTCACCAGGGCTGAGGAACACGCGATAGAGACGGTTGTCGGCGAGGAGCTCGATCCACTCGATCCAGTGCTCCGGCGTCATCGGGTGAGCGACGCTGCCCACCGTGACCCGGTAGCCGGTGGCGGTCTTCGCAATGACAGGCACGTGCTTCTCAGTGGCGGCATCGAACGTGTTAGCATCAATGAGCTCGCGCGTGGCGTCTCCGCACGTGAGCTCGCAC
>CAZIWQ010000070.1:1563-13150 GCA_964542355.1 uncultured Armatimonadia bacterium | reverse complement strand
CGCACTGCCGGCGACCTGCGCCCCGCCCACGCAGCAGAGCGGGTGCACGCCGCACGCAGGGATTGTAGCAAGGGGACTGGCTGTGCGCAAGGCAGCCGGCGGCTACTTCGCGGCGAACAGGCTGGTGAGGTCGAACTCGAGACTGAGCCAGCGCCGCGCCCCGCTACTCGCCGGTGGCGCGGTGGCCTGCTTCAGCCACGTCGGCCGGTCGGTCCAGTAGGCGTAGTCCGGCGCGTCGGCGCCCCCCGCGAGCGTCGCCGTCGGGAGCGGGAAGCGTAGCGTCACCGCCCGCTGATCGCCAATCGTGGTGAGGTTGAGGGTCAGCCCCGAGTACGTCGCCACCAGCCGGGGTCGGCCGCCTGGCGGGGGAGAGAAGGCTCGCGCGACACCGGACGCCGGTCGCCCGTGTCTGAGCGCCTCGCGCCGGGCGCGCTGGGGGTCCTCGCCGCTCTTGGCGAAGGCCGCGAGATCCGCGCCGGCGGCGGCCCGTCCCTCCGGGCTGTCGGGGTAGGCCGCCTCCGACAGGGTCTCGCCCCGCCACAGGCACGGCTTGTCGGTCTGCCATTCGCAGTCCGCGAGCCCTCCGGCGTCGAGCGGCCACAACTCCACCGCCGTCGCCGGGAGCGCACCGATCCCCACCCGCAGGCTCCCGTCGGTGCGGTAGGCGGCGCGGCCCACAGCGGTGTTCAGCGAGCACCAGTACCCGCTCCCGTCGGGCATCTGGACCCACAGTTGGGCCTGGTGGGGCCGGATCGGGCGCGCGGGAATCCCCACCGCCCGCAGCAGAGCCGTCGCCAGTCGCGCGTGCTCGACGCGGGTGCCGGTGCGGTAGCTGAGAATCTGCCCGGGGCTCAGCAGGCAGTCCTCGAAGCTGCGCCCCCAACACCACCCCACCCCGGAGGTCATCTGCCAGTCACCGTCAGTGACGTCGAGGTAGTTGAGGCCCTGGTCGCGCACGTCGGGCAGCGTGGTCAAGGCCGACTCCACGTTGCGCACGATCCACCCGTACACCGCCTGGGTCATGGCGCGCTCGGCGGTACGCTGCACCGTCGGCACCCCGGCAATGATCTCCCCGGCCGCGGCACGCACGAGGGGGTCGGAGCTGTCGAGGCCTGGCGCCGACTGCAGGTAGACCCTCACCGCCTCCGGATAGAGACCGGGGTCGATGACAGCTTCCTCCGCGATGTCGCGCGGCCCGTCGCGGACCACCGACCGCAGCGACGCGACGACGACTCGCACGTTGGTGGCGAAGCGGTTGTCCCCCGCGCGGAGCGCGAGGTCGGCCTGCTGTGTCTCACCTGGCTTCACCGGAAGGCCGCCGAGTGCCGCGGCAGCGAACCCCGCCTTGGTGGCGATGACCAGATAGCGGGGGAGTGCGGCCGGCACACCGCTCAGGCAGTAGTTGCCCTGTTCGTCGGTCGTTGCCGTACGCTCGGTGCCATGCAGCGCCACCTGCACCCCGGCCACCGGCTTCCCGTCGCTGGTCACGCGCCCGGCAATGTCACCCACCGGGGCGGGGCCGAAGTAGACGTCGTCAAACCAGGCGGTGCCGGGGCCGAACAGGCACAGGTTGATCTCGGCAATCACCGCGGTCATCGGGGCCTGCAGCTTCAAACATGCCGGGGAATCGCAGAACCAGCCGAGCGTGCCGGTGTGGCGTGGCAGGTCAATCATCCCGACGGGCCGGCGGTTGGGCCCCCGGAACAGCACCTGGACCCGCGCCTGTGACTGCAGACGGTCGAGGTCGCGACAGCGGACCCATGCGGAGCACACGTAGACGGCCCCGGGCTTGACGCGCACGATCTGCTGGAACGATCCCAGGTCGGCCCCGGCCGCCTCGACTCGGGCGGCCCGCTTGCCCGACCGGACGATGTCCGTGTCAGCGGCGAATGTGACGGCGCCCGTCCGCGAGCTGAACGTCGTCCAGTCCTCCGCGCCAGTCGGTGCCAGCTCAAACCCCGGGTTGTGCAGGAGGTTCTCGGCCGGTCGGGGGCTGTTGGGGTTGGGGGGGAGGACGGAAGCATCATCGGCCGTACCGTGGCCCGTGGCCAGGCATGCCGCCCAGGCACACCAGACACCCAGCAGAACCGCGCGCGTGGGGCAAAGAGATACCATCGGGTGCCTCCGGAAGGTTGCCGCGGACAGAGATGGCGCACCGACGAGCAGTGCCGGGTGGCTTTCGGCTGGGTCGCTGGTAGTACAACCGTGCTTCGCCCGCGCGTCGTTCCGCCTGCCTGTCATCCTGAGCCAGGACCGCGCAGCGGTCCGCCAGCGAAGGATCAGCATCAGCCGAAGGCGTTTGTATGCGGAATGTGATCCTTCGTCGCTGCGGCTTCTGCAAAGCCGCATTCGCTCCTCAGGATGACATCGGCGCAGAGGCGCGGTTCGCGCGGCTACCGACAGGGCGGCCGAGAAACAGCGGCGTCGTCCCGGTCGGCAGGGCCTGTCGAGCGAGACGCTCGAGCTACGCGGCGACCGCGCGCGACGCGGTTCCCGCTCTGTGGGATCCAGCCCCTCCAGTCGCATGCGATGCTCACTGGCAACACGTACGGTTGTACTGCTAGCCGAGCGCCGCCTCGGGCCCCACCTCCAGCGACTGACATGCGCTGCAGCGCCAGCGCACGACGCTGCCCGGCAAGACCTCACAGGCGATCAGCCCGCAGCGGGAACACCGCACCGGGCTCCACTGCGGCTCCTGGGCCGGGGGCGTCGCGCCCGGGGAGTGCGTGAGCTGGTAGATGTAGGCGTTCCCGCGCTTGCCGACGCGCTGTGTCGTCCCGATGCGCACGAGGGTCGACGCCATCTGGCCGCTCAGCCAACGGCCGATACCCGCCGCCTGGGCCAGGTCGGCCACCGTGAACTGCTCCGGTAGGTTCGTGGGCAGCAGGGCGGCATAGTCGCTCGGCGCGGCGAACCGACGGGTCTGAACGATCGCGACGAGCTCACGGCCGGCGAGGGAGACGCGTCGGCGGTAACGGCTGCCCTTGCCGTCGTCACAGCGGAGCTCGCGCTCAATCGTGTGCACGATCTCCAGGGAGACGGTCCCGCGTGAGAGCAGCGGCGCGATGGCCCTGAGCTCCGGGAAGACCTCAACCGCGTCGCCCCGCTTCGGTGACTTCCGGGCCGACAGCTCGGCGCCGGTCGCGGGATCGGTGCGGACGATCACCTTGGTGTCCGCCACCGGATAGACGATGACGACGGGGAGCAGATTGGAGAGGGCCTCGACCTTGCTCCGAAGCCTGGCGAAGCTCCGGGTCTGGACCTCGTAGGCCACTCCGTCGCGCAGGACATCGACCTTGTAGCGGCCGTAGCGGGCCTCGATCTGGCCGCTGTCGCCGGCGTAGTAACGTTGTAGTGCAAGATGCAGCTCAGTGGGCACGCCGTGTTGTCACTCCTGCCCCCGCCGCGGCAACCGACGACGCGGCCGGACGAGCCGCCTCCGACCGGGTCCCCGGGGGGCTGTCGAGCTGGGATTTCGCCTCGGCGCCCAAAGCCTCCTCCCGCCAGGCAGGCCGCGCGCGACGCCGCTCTGGCGGCGGGATCGGCGGGGTCTACTCGTACACATCCGGGCGGAGCTCGCGGGCGCGCTGCTCGAACTTGCGCCGCACTTGCGGGCTCTTCTCGATCGGGCCGAGAACGCTCGAGGGTGGCTGGCCGGGCCCGGCGTCTTGCGGGTCGCACGACCAGTTGTCGCCCTCCCACCGCGCAAGCTCCTTCTTCTGCTTGAAGCTGGGGACCGCAATCGTCTCGTTGTTGTTGAGGGCGCTGCGGTGAGCCAGGATCCCCAGACAGCTCATCTGCAGCCCCCGGTAGACGTCGAGATAGGGGGGCTTACCGGTGCGGATCGCGGTGACGAACTCGTGCAGCATGAAGAAGTCGCCGCCACCATGGCCGGAGCGCACCGCCAGGTCGTGGAACTGGCGGAACTCGGGGTGGTAGATCAGCTCGCCCGGCTCGCCCGGGGCCTTATCCCAGGGCTCCTTGCGGAGCCGGATGCTGCCCGTGTCCCCGTGACGCAGGTTCTCCACGCTCCCCCGGTTGCCATAGATGCGGTGCCACAGCAGGTGGCACTTGAGTCCGCCCATCATGAGCTTGGTGTACGCGCCGGTGTCCATCTGGCACATCAGGATCGCTGCGAGGTCCGCCATCCGGGCGGTCTCCGTGAAGGACGGGTCGTCGAAGTCGTGCGGCACCTCGAACCCGGTCACCTTCACCGGACGCGTCCGGGTGACATACATGATCGGCCCCATCGAGTGAGTGCAGTAGTAGGTGGCCGGGATCCAGTTGCGCCAGTGGTCCCAGGTGGGGGAGAGGCTGATCTTGGTGTCCGTCGACGCCGGGTGGATGTACTCGCCCTCACCGTAGCGGAACTCGCCGATCGCGCCCTGCCGGTACAGGTGGCGCATCTCCTGGATGGTGTTGGTATAGCAGCAGTTCTCGGCATACATGTAGATCTTCCCGCTGGCCTCGACGGCACGGACGAGGTCGACGGCTTCGCCCATCGTTTTGACGGCGATGTTCTCGCTCTGGACGTGATAGCCGGCCCGGAGCGCCTTGATCGCGGCCGGGGCGTGCTCCGTGGCGAAGTTGGCGAGCACGACGGCATCGAGGTCATGCTCGAGAAAGCGGTCGTAGTCGGTGTAGGTCGTGACACCGCCGAACTGGGCGGCGAACTCCTCGCACGCGCGCTGGCGCATGTCGCACAGGGCGACGAGCTCGACGCCGTCCGTCGCCGCGGCCTGCTGCGCGAAGCTGCGCCCGCGGCCCACCCCGAATACGCCCACGCGGATTGTCTTCTCCGGCTTGTGCCTGGCCATGCCAATCTCCCTCTCGCATCGTGTGCGCTGTAATGCCACGGTGGCCGCGGCCTCCCGGGCGCGGTCATCAGTGTTCGCCTGCCCGCGCCGCTCGGCCTCCCCGGGGTAGGACATCTCCGCTGGTCGGCGAATAGAGCACCGAATGTCCGTGCCCGCACTGACGGCCGCCATCGTCACCCTCGCCGGGCGGGGCCGGTGAGCCCCGCCCGAGACCGGTCCGCGCCATTCGCACAGCCCATACTCTCACTGTCGTCCGTGATCCCCAGGAGCGATCCATGGAACCCCTCAACCGTCTTCCCCAGATGATGCAGGTGTACTTGATGCGCCGCGTGCGTGAGATCGAGGCCGAGGCGGATGCCCGCAAGTTCGGGCTGCGCACGCGTGCGGACGCCCTGGCGTACCAGGCGGCCCTGCGCAGGAAGCTGCGCAAGGTGTTCGGTCCGCTGCCCACACGCACGCCGCTCAACCCCATCGTCACCGGTCAGTTCGAGCGTGACGCCTACACCGTGGAGAAGGTGATGTTCGAGAGCCGGCCCGGGTTCCCGGTGACCGCGGTGCTGTATGTCCCCAAGCGCCGCAAGTTCCCCCTGCCCGGCGTCGTCGCCCCCTGCGGGCACAGCGGGAACGGGAAGGCGGAGACCGCGTACCAGTCGTACTGCCAGGGCCTGGCCACCAAGGGCTACGTGGTGCTGCAGTATGACCCGATGAGTCAGGGCGAGCGTATCCAGTACCCCGACGGCAAGGGCGGCTCGTTCATCGGCGGGTGCTGCCACGAGCACAACCACATGGGTAACCAGCAACTGCTGGTGGGCGAGGTGTTCGGCACCTGGCGGGTGTGGGACGGCATCCGGGCGTGTGACTATCTGCTCTCGCGGCCGGAGGTCGACCCCTGCAGTGTCGGTCTCACCGGCAACTCCGGTGGGGGGACGCTCACCACGCTGATTCTGGCCAACGACCAGCGCTACACGATGGCCGGGCCCGGCTGCTATGTCACCACGTGGCGGCGCAACGCCGAGAATGAGCTGCCCGCGGACGCCGAGCAGCAGCCGCCCCGCGCCCTCGAGCTGGGCCTGGACATCGATGACTGCTTCGGTCTCCATGCCCCCCGGCCGCTGATCCTGCTGACGCAGGAGTTGGACTTCTTCGACCAGCGTGGCTCGCTCGAGGCGTTCGCGCGGCTCAAGCACCTGTACAAGCTACTGGGGGCGGAAGCGAACGTTGCGATGTTTACCGGCCCGGACCACCACGGCTACCGCCAGCCGCTGCGGGAGGCGATGTACGGGTTCTTCAACCGGGCGTGCGGCAAGACCCGCGAATCCGCCACGGAGCCGCCGATCACTGTCGAGCCCGACGAGCAGCTCTGGGTCACCCCGACAGGGCAGGTCAGTGACCTCAGCCCGCGGCCGCGCACCGCGTTCTCGTTCACGCGCGAGAAGGCCCTGGCCCTGGCGGCCGCCCGCCCGTCGCTGTCCGGCGAGGGCCTGCGCAAGGCACTGGCAAAGCTGCTCGTGCTGCCCCGCCGCCGCGGGGTCCCCGAGTACCGCATCCTGCGCCAGATCGGACGGCGCGAGGGCTACCCCCGCCCGTTCGCCACCCACTTCGCCGTCGAGACGGAGCCCGGCATCGAAGCCCTCGTCTCCAAGCTCGAAGATGATGGCCTCGCCTCGCGACCGGCACCGGGCACCGAGGCGGTGCTCTACTTGCCGCACGTCTCCTCCGATCAGGACCTGCAGGAGGACGCCCTCGTGCAGAAGCTGGGGAAGGCCGCCGCCGCCTTCTTCGCCATGGACTACCGCGGAGTGGGCGAGTCACGCCCCAACACCTGTGGGACCAACACCTTCTTCGATCCCTACGGGAGTGACTACTTCTACGCCTCGTTCCAGCTCATGCTGGGAGAGCCGTATGTGGGGCGCCGGACCCATGATGTGCTGGCAGTACTCGACTGGCTGGCGAGCTACGGGTATACAGAGGTGCACCTGGTGGGGAGAGGGTGGGGGAGTCTGCCGGCGACCTTTGCCGCCGTCCTCGATCCGCGCGTCACACAGGTCAGCCTCAAGAACTGCCCCGTCGCATTCGCTGACTGGGCGACGACGGAGACGATGCGCTGGCCGCTCTCAAGCTGCCTGCCGCACGTGCTGGAGACTTTCGACCTGCCCGACTGCTACGCCGAGCTGAGGGCGAAAGGGGTGCGGCTCATTCAGCCGTGGGATCCGGCGATGAACCCGCTGTCGCCAGCGAAGGCGAAGGCGCTGTGCAAGCAGTACGGGGTGGATGACGCGATTCTGGGGTGAGCGGGGCCCCACAGGGACGCCAACGGCATGTCTGCCTCACCCCCGGCCCCTCTCCGTGCCGGAGAGGGGTGAACGGCGACGTCGGCTGCGGCACGCCGTGCGTCCGACAGGTGGGACACCTTACCTCGCCTGTCCGGCTCGCCGGTCAGGACAGACGGCACCCGGCACACACTCCCTGACACCCCCTCGCCGGAACGGAGAGGGGGCCGGGGGGTGAGGTCGGGATCGGTGCGACCTTGGGGTCACGGTGTCGGGCGTGCCGCCTCCCACAATGCCCCCGCCGTTGTCCTGTCCGCCGCATCATCCTGTCCATCCTGTCTCGAGCCGTGCGCCGTGCATGCCCGACAAGAGTGTCGGGCGTACCGGTGCCGCCCCCGGGGCCGCCGACGGAACCGCCCCCCGCCCGGGAGGGTGACCGTCGTCCCGACGGCGAACTGACCGTCGCGGGGATGTCGAGCAGGCGTCGCGACCAAGTCCTGTCGGCCGTATCATCCTGCCCATCCTGCCCATCCTGTCTCAAGCCGTGCGCCGGAACACAACGCTACTCTCCGGAGGGTCTGCCATGTTGCGGCTACTGCCGATCGGTATCGTCTGCGCCAGCCTCGCCTGCCTCGTGACCGGTCCGTGCGCTGCAGCGCCGGCGAGCTTCACCGTCTCGACCCAGGGGGTCGATACCAACCCCGGTACCGCCGAGCAGCCCTTCGCGAGCCTCGAGCGCGCCCGCGATGCCATCCGCCAGCTCAAGACGACAACCGGGCTACCCCCCGGCGGCGTCACTGTCTGGGTGCGCGGCGGTGTCTACCGGATCACCAAGACGTTCGAGCTGACGAAGGCTGACGCCGGCACGGCGGAGGCCCCCATCGTCTATCGGGCCACCGAGGGGGAGGCGGTCAGCCTGATGGGCGGCACCCCCATCCCTCCCACGGCGTTCGCGAAAGTCACCGACCCGGCGGTTCTCCCGCGCCTCGACGAGAGTGCGCGCGAGCAGATCGTGGTTGCCGACCTCGGCAAGCTGGGGGTGACTGACTACGGGAAGCCCTGGCCGACCAACTTCCGGGGCTACAACGGCTGGCCGGAGCTGTTCTTCGACGGGCAGGCTCAGCAGCTCGCCCGCTGGCCGAATGAGGGCTTTGCCCGCATGGGGAAGGTGGTCGACAGTGGCTCCAAGCCTCGCGTGGCCGAGAAGCCCGACCGCCCCGGGACGTTCGCCTATGACGGCGATCGCCCCGCGCGCTGGCTGACTGCGGACGCGGTCTACCTCGACGGCTACTGGGCGTTCAAGTGGTACAACGACACGCTGAAGGTTGGCAAGATCGATCCGGCGCAGAAGACGATCACCTTCGTCGGCCCGCACGTCTATGGCATCGGCGGCCCCTCGGGCGGCGAGTACTTCGCGCTGAACCTGCTGGAGGAGCTCGACCGGCCCGGCGAGTACTTCGTCGACCGCACGAGCGGCCGGCTGTACTTCTGGCCGCCCGCGCCCCTCGCCGACAAGCCGATTGCCATCTCCACCCTCGATGCGCCGATGGTCACGCTCACCGATACGTCGTACGTGACCGTGCGCAAGCTGATCTTCGAGGTGAGCCGGGGGATGGCGGCGACCATCTCCGGCGGCGAGCACAACCTCATCGCCGCCTGCACGGTGCGCAGCATTGCCAGCGACGCCATGCGTGTCAGCGGCGGCCACGACAACGGTGCCTCCGCCTGCGAGCTGTATGCACTCGGCGGGGGCGGCATCTCCGTCAGTGGCGGCGACCGCGCGACACTCACCCCCGCCAACAACTACGCCAGCAATAACCACATCCACCACTACGGGCGGCTGTATCGCACCCACCACGATGCGATCAACCTCAATGGCTGCGGCTGCCGCGCCGGCAACAACCTGATCCACGATGCTCCCCACCACGCGGTGGACTTCATGGGCAACAACCATGTCTTCGAGTACAACGAGGTCTTTCGGGTGTGCCTGGAGACCGACGACGCCGGGGCAATCTACACCGGGCGCAACTGGGCCGCGCAGGGCAACATCATCCGGAACAACTACTTCCATGATATCGGTGGCGGCCCGAACTGCGGCAACCAGGCGATCTATCTGGATGACTGCGCTTCCGGGACGACGTGCACCGGCAACCTCATCAGCCGCGTCGGGCGGGCGTTCCTGCTCGGCGGGGGGCGCGACAATGTGATCACGAACAACATCATCGTCGACTGCCCGATCTCCGTTCACATTGACAATCGCGGCGTGGGCATCGCGCGCACGAAGGACGAGAACTACGGCACGCTCACGAACGACTTCAAGACCCTCCCGTGGCAGGGCCCACTGTGGGCTGCCCGGTACCCGCACCTGCCGACCTATCTCGAAGACCAGCCCGGCTACCCCAAGTACAACCTGGTGACCGGCAACCTGATCGTGCGCTGTGGGCGGATGAACCTGGCCAAAGAGGCGCAGGAGCTCAGCACGATCGCCGACAACTACACGACCGCCGACGACCCGGGGTTTGTGGATGCCGCTCACGACGACTTCCGCTTCAAGCCCGACGCGGTCGGCCTCAAGCAACTGCCGGGCTTCACGCCCGTGCCGGTGGAGAAGATCGGCCTGCGGCGGGACGAGTATCGGACCACGCTGCCGGTGTTTGACCCGTACCTCGTGCCGGCGCCGCGCGCCTTCGTGGGACAGATGGAGGTCACCCTCGGCTGCCGCTCGGCCGAAGCGGCTCTGCACTACACCCTCGATGGTACCGAGCCGACAGCCGCCTCGCCGCGCTACCGCGCACCCCTGCAGCTCACCGGCACGACGACCGTGAAGGTGGCGGGCTTCTCGGGCCAGGAGCGCTCCGCCACCGTGCAGGCAACCTACGAGGAACTACTCCTGGGCGAGGGGCATGGCGTGTACCTCGGCGACTGGCCGGCGGCGGAGGTCGCCGTCTACGGCACGTTCGGCCGCAACACCGGCATCGCCGGCAAGCCCCTGGTGATTGGCGGCCGGGCCTATGCCCGGGGCCTGCTCACGCACCCCAACACGACACCGCAGGGCGGCCGCGCGACGGTGTCGTACGCACTCACCGACGGCCTGCAGGCGGCACACTGGTTCCGGGCACTGGTTGGCATCGACGACTCGGCCAAGGCCGGCGGGTCGTGCGCCTTCATCGTGGAGGTGCGGCGGCAGGGACAGTGGCAGGAGGTCTTCCGGAGCGCAGTGCTGCGCGGCGGCCAGCCACCCGTCGAGGTGAAGGCCGACATCAGCGGCGCCGATCGGCTCCGGCTGGTAGTTACCGACGGCGGGGACAACATCAACTCCGACCACGCCGCCTGGTATGACGCGCGGGTGGAGTAGGGGGGCATTGGCCTGCCGTCGCTGTGCCGTTGTAGGGCGCGGGCCTGTACCGCGCCGGTGTTGGCTGTTGGCCGTGGCCGTTGGCCGTCTGTAGGGCGCGGGCCTGTACCGCGCCGGTGTTGACGTTGGCTGTTGTCGTGCGCCGTCGCCATCGCCTTCCGCCGCGCGATCGCGCTCAGGGGAGCGCTCCTACAACGGCCAACGGCGGCGCGCTCCCGCTCTGCGGGATGCGCGCCCTACAACGGCGAACGGCATGTCTGCCTCACCCCCGTCCCCTCTCCGTGCCGGAGAGGGGGGGGACGACAACGTCTGACGGCAACGTCCCACGCGCCCCGGTACCCACCTGCTGACACCCCCTCTCCGGGACGGAGAGGGGGTCGGGGGGTGAGGCCGGTACGGCGCACGCCAACGTCGGCAGGTAGGCAATGCCAAAGGCCTTGGGGGGGCTTGGGGATTCTGCAACGGCGAACGGCGGCGGGCATTGGCCTGTCGGTACTGCCATGCTGCGAGCCGTTCCTGGGGGCGCGGGCGTCTCGCCCGCAGCCGTTGGCCGTTGCCGTCTGTGGGGGGCGGGCGTCTCGCCCGCAGCCGTTGGCTGCTCGCCGAACTTCCGGGGGGGTTCTGATGGCGTGTCGGAGTTACAGCATCGCAACCGTCGCACTCGCGGCTTGTCTGCTCGCGGGCTGCCACCCGGGCGCCTCGGGAGGAGACCCCGCCGCTCGCGCGTGGCCGCGTTTCCGCGGGCCCGATGGCTGGGGGGTCGCCCTCGACGCGAAGCCACCCACCTCGTGGGATACGCGTACCGGCGCCGGCATCCGCTGGCGCACTCGCGTTCCGCTACCCGGAAACAGCTCCCCCATCGTGTGGGGGGCACGGGTGTTCCTCACCGGCGCGACGCGCGAGCGGCGCGAGCTCTACTGCCTCGATACCGAGACCGGACACCTGCTGTGGCGACGGGCCGTGCGCGGTGTCCCCGGTAGCCCGCAGCCCCCGCCGATCCTGTCGCCGATGACCGGCTACGCTGCGATCCCCGTCGGCGTGCAAGACATGAGCATGCTGATTGCCTTTGATTTGACGTACAACGACTCGGCCAACGGCACCCTGACGTATCGCTTGCTGCCGGAGCCGGTCAGTGGCCTCGGGCT
>CAZIWQ010000070.1:0-1553 GCA_964542355.1 uncultured Armatimonadia bacterium | reverse complement strand
TACGCTGCGCCGACGCCCGCGACCGATGGCGGCGCCGTGTGCGCGCTGTTCTCGAACATGGACCTGGTCTGCACCGACCTCGATGGGCGCGTCCGGTGGGCCCGCAACCTGGGCGTCCCCGATAACCCCTACGGCCATGCCTCCTCGCCCGTGATGATTGGCGGTCTCGTCATCGTGCTGATCGACCAGGGCCTCGCTGATGAGGGCAAGTCACGGTTGCTCGCCATCGCCGCGAACGACGGACACACCGTTTGGGAGCGCGCGCGGCCCGTGGCTGTCTCGTGGGCGACCCCGATGCTCGTGCACGCTCGCACTGGTGACGAGCTGATCACCTGCGCCGACCCCTGGACCATCGCCTACGCCCCGCGGACCGGCGCGGAGCTGTGGCGCGCCCGGCTGCTGCGCGATGATGTCACGCCCTCCCCCGGGTACGCCGATGGGGTCATGTACGCAGCCAACATCCGCGCCTGCCTCGGTGCCATCCGTATCGGCGGGCGCGGCGATGTCACGGGCACGCACGTGCTGTGGACCGTCGACCATAACCTGCCGAGCATCTGCAGCGTCCTGGCCGGGCGGGGCCTCGTCTTCATGATGACAACGGAAGGGCTCTTCACTTGCTTCGAGGCCGCGACCGGCAAGCCGCTGTGGGAGCACGACTTTGCGGTGCAGTCGTATGCCTCGCCCACGCTCGTGGGCGAGCGTGTCTATGTGTTCGATGGTGGCGGGACGATGCATGTGCTGGCGGCGGCGCGCGAGTGTCGCGAGCTGGGGGTGGCACGGGTCGGTGAGGAGATCGACGCGACGCCGGCAGTCGTCGGCGACCGCATCTACCTGCGGAGTGCAAGCATGCTGCTGTGCCTGGGGAACGGCCAAGGCTAACGGCGGCCTACCCCCCGGCCCCCCGGGAACTCCCGACGGGGAGGGGGAGGATCGGCGGAGGACGTCAGGGGAGCGTTGTGCGCCGTGGTAGGAGCGCTCCCCTGAGCGCGACCGCATGGCGGACGGCGACGGCGACGACGCACGACACCGGCAGGAGAGCAGCGCCGTGGGAGGGGGCCGTACGCCGTTGCGGGGCGCGGGCCTGTACCGCGCCGCCGTCCAGCAGTGGGCTCACAGCAAACGCGGCGCGCCCTACAACGCCATACGGCGACGGCTGCGATCCCGCAGAGCGGGATCGCGATCCCAGGGAGCGGCATGCGGTCCCACACGCCCGAAGGCGCCGCCACGTGTTGGCGACGGTCTGGTCGGGCACCACCAAACGCCTAGGCCATTGCGCCGCCTCTCAGGCCGCGCGCAAGACAATATCAGTGCTATTCCCGATTCCCAGGCACGGTGGCAATGGATATGATTGTACAACAAGGGACAGCCCCGTCATGACGATAGTCGTCGCAGGCCGGTGACGGGTAGGCAGGGACGCAGTTCGCAGGTGGCGAGGTTGGTGGAGGTGTCAGCGACTGCAATGACCGTGTTCGCACGGGGCTGCCCCCTCCCCCCCCCGAGTGGAGGGGGCGGGACCAAGCGCCGCAGGCGCGGTTTGTGCCCCGGGTCGCGCG
>CAZIWQ010000069.1:10495-13167 GCA_964542355.1 uncultured Armatimonadia bacterium | reverse complement strand
CAGTGGGCCCTTGTAGGAGCGGCTTCCAGCCGCGATGGGTGTGGTGACGCACGCAAGGCCAATCGCGGCGCGCTGGGAGCGGTCGGACGCGGCTGCGACGGTGTTGTCTCTTCCCATCGGAAGTCGCGGCTGGAAGCCGCTCCTACAGGGTGCCCTTCCACGCGAACAGCGGCGCGGCTGGAAGCCGCGCCAACACCCATTGCGGCGATGAGCGGACGTACTCGACTTCCGCGACGGGCTCGGAAGGCTGTGGCGTGAGCGTCGTTCGCATGTATCTCACTTCCCGAAGAGAGTGACTGGCTATGCACTGCAACTCCCTCACAGGCCACGCCGGCCTGGTTCTCGCCGCGATGCTGCTGTGCCTGGCGTGGGCGGCCGGCTGGTGCGCGGAGACGGCCTTCTACGTCAACACGGTCGGGCAACCGCCGAGTCAGGCACCCCTGCTCAAGCCATGGAAGACCGTCCCCCTCGACCCGGCCTACAGTGGGCAGTGGGTGGTGATGGGCGACGTCGATGGCGACGGGCAAGTGGAAGTGGTCAGTTGCCGCAATGTCACCGGTCGCAGCGCCGACAACACCAGCGACTGCCACTACACCAGCACGGCCGTGGCCCAGAAGCTCGACGGGAGCGTCCTGTGGCGCTGGGGCGACCCCGCCGTCGGGGGCCCGGGGCTATCCTATGACGTGGCCTGCCAGATCTACGACTGGGACGGCGACGGGAAGAGCGAGGTCGTGCTGTGTGCCCGCGACGCGCTCGTGGAGCTGGAGGGAGCGACGGGGAAGGAGCGGCGGCGCCTCCCCCTCCCGCCGGAGGCCACGGATTGTCTGACCTTCGTCAATCTGTCGGGCGGCCCGCGGGCCCAGGAGGTGCTCGTCAAAACACGCTATGGCCAGATCTGGGCCTACGACCATGCCGGGCACCTGCTGTGGACCGTGAGCAATCCCGGTGGCTACCGGACTGCGCACCAGCCGTTCCCGGTGGACGTTGACGGTGACGGCCGCGATGAGATCATGGCCGGCTATGCCCTGCTCAACCCCGACGGCACTGTGCGGTGGGTGCTGAAGTCGGAGAAGGCGAACCTGAGCCACGGGCATCTGGATTGCTGCCGCGTGCTGCGCGCGGGTGCCCGGCCCGAGGACTTCCGGCTCGTCGTGACCTACTGCGGGGCGAACTGTATCGCGCTGGTCGATGGGGCGGGGAAGGCGCTGTGGGAGGTCGCGGGCGATCACTACGAGTCCGTCAACATCGGCAAGGTCCGGGCCGACGTGCCGGGGCTGCAGATCGTCGTCGATGGCGACCATGCGCCCCCGGGCAAGAGCCCGACCTTCCTGATGGACGAGACCGGTCGGCTGCTTGGCACCATCAACACGACTGGCAGCCGCATGCACAAGCTGATCGACTGGAACGGCGATGGTCTGGATGAGATGGTCCTCGCCAATCCCCCGGGCCTGTTTGACGGCCACGGGAAGCAGGTGGCCCGCCTCCCGCGCGGCGGCTGGCCGCTGCTGATCGGCGACATGACTGGCGACGGCATCCCCGACATCGCGCTGGCCAACGGCTCCCAGGTGTGCATCTACCAGAACGAGAGCGGGGTGAAGCCGACGACGCCGGCGCCGCTCGGAAGCGGGACGAACTACACACTGTACTGACGCGGGGAGGCTGCTCGGGATGGTCCGGAACTCCGGCTGGCTGGCACTGTGGGCTCTCCTGCTGTTGGCGGGCTGCGGCGGTCACGACGGCGGCGCGCTCGCACCCCCGGGGAGTGACGGTGACGTCACGGGGGAGGTCACCGTGTCGATCCACTGGCCCGTGCGTAGTGCTGAGGTGGGCACGCGGCTGATCCCCGAGGCGAGCAACTCGCTCAAGGCGGAGATCCTCGACGGCGAGACGCAGTTCGCCGGCGAGACCCTCGTCATCTCGCGTCCGGCGACCAGCGGCACCTTCCAGGCCGTGCCGGTGGGCTCCCACACGATGCGCGCCACGGCATACCCCAACCCTGACGCCACGGGGGTGGCCCAGGCCGCGGCACAGACCACGTTCTTCGTGGTGCACGGCGCGGACAACCAGGTCGCCCTGGAGCTAAGCACCACCATTGCGCACATCGACATCTCTCCCCGCCCGGTGTCTGTCGATCCCGGCGGCACCGTCGCGCTCACGGCGACGGCGCAGGACGCCACGGGCCACACCGTGCTCGTGCGGCCGACGAACCCGTTCCGCTGGACGGTGGTGAGCGGCGCGGGGGTCGCCTCCGTGGACGAGAGCACCGGGGTCGTGACCGGGCTGCAGGCAGGCACGGCGCTTGTCTGCGCGACCGAGCAGGAGGCCGCCGTGTCAGCGGATGTGACGGTGACAGTCACCGCGCAGGCGCCACATCAGGCGCCCCAGGTGAACGCCGGGGCCGACCAGACGGTCACGCTCCCGGCGGCGGCGAGCCTCGCCGGCGTCGTGACCGACGACGGCAAGCCCAGCCCACCGGGCGTCGTCACGACCACGTGGAGCAAGGTCAGTGGCCCGGGGATTGTGACGTTCGCGGATCCCACTGCCGCCACCACGGCAGCGACGTTCAGCGCCGCGGGGACGTATGGGCTGCGGCTGACGGCGGACGACGGCGCGCTGCAGGCGAGCGATGACCTGACGATCACCGTGGCCGGCGGCCCAACCGGCGGGTGGCA
>CAZIWQ010000069.1:0-10485 GCA_964542355.1 uncultured Armatimonadia bacterium | reverse complement strand
CCCCCGCCCGCGCCGGGGCCACACTGGTAGCCATCGGCGATGGCCTCTACCTGTTCGGGGGTACGGCCGGGGCACAGACCACGCGTAGCGGCAGGGTCACCGCTCGAGGTGGAAAGCTGCTCAACGACCTCTGGCGCTACGACGGGGAGTCGAGTCAGTGGCAGCAGATCGAGGAGCTAAGCCCTCCGCCGGCACGCAAGAACCACTCGGCCGCGGTCTTCGGCGGCCAGATGTACCTCTTCGGCGGGACTGGTGCCGGGGACCAGATCCTGGGCGACCTGTGGGCCTACTCCCCCGCGACCAATACGTGGCAGCAGCAACTGCCGGGGGTGCAGCTCCCGGCGGCGACGGGGAACCGGGCCGTGGTCGTCAACGGCCGGATCTACTTCGCCGGCGGCCACAACAGCACCGGGCCGATCCCCGATCTGTGGAGCTATGACCCGCTCACCGGGACTCGGGGCTTCGCGGGCGCCTTCCTCGCGGGGCAGGCGCCACCGGAGAGCGCGGGGGCGGCGGAAAGCGGGGGCGGGATCCGGTTCTACGGCGGGACCACACCCGCGATGACGTACTGGTTCGACGTGGCGACACGCACCGCCTACACGGACCCCGTCACGGGCGGGGTTGTGCCGCCGACGCGAACCGACGCGGCCTATGCGGGGAGTGGGGGAACGGCCTACATGGTGAGTGGCGCGGTGGGCGGGAGCACGCTCGTCGATACCTGGAAGCTCGTGGGCATCGCGTGGACCCAGATGGCATCCCTCCCCGTGCTGGGCGGCTACACCGGGGTGTACGCCGCGGTGATCCCCACCGGGGCACAGGGCAAGCTCCATGTCACCGGCGGCCAGAACGACGACGGCCGCATGCGCGACTTTGAGTTGCCGGTGGGCGACTGAGAGAGGGACGGGGTGAGGTCGGAATGGCAGACGGCTGGCGGGCGCGAGAAGGGAGCGGCAGCCCATGAGAGCGCTGCTGTACAGGGAGTGCCGCGAGCTGCTGCCGAACGTGGCGACCGCCCTCGGCATTGCCGTCGCCGTCGGACTGCTAGACATGGTCTACAACTGGGGCGAGGCGGACTCTGGCGATCTCAGCATCAGCTTCTGCAGCCTGCTTGCCGTCGCCGTGGCGTTGCACGGTGGGGCGAGTGCCATCGCACGGGACAGCGACGAGGCCACCGTGTTCGCTGCTTCGTTCCCGGTGAGCCGCTCGCAATTGTGGCTCGCCAAGCTCCTCGCCAACATGGGTGCTGTGATCGTCGCCGCCGTGCCGAGCTTCGCCCTTTGCGCCGGCCTGGCGGTCCTGGGCGGGCATGAGTCGTCCGAAGCCGTGACCGCGTCCCTGCCGCGGGCGATCGTGGTTCTGACCGTGGTTGTGCTCGGGGTCTTCGCGTCAGGGTTCATGGCCTCCGGGATCGCGCGCTCCCCACGCGGCGCGGCCGTGCTAGTGGCGCCGGTGCTGTTCGCGCTCAGCGTGGGGTCGCTCCGTCTGTCCCTCGGCATCTCGCACGAGGGCTGGTGGCCGTGGCTTGGCGCCGGGTGGGACGCCCTCAGCTCTCCGGAGCAGGCCGCTGTCGCGCTGACTGCCGGCCTGCTACTTGCCGCGACGGCGTTGGCGGCGGGGTACTGGGGCTTTGTGGGACACCCCGTGCTGGAGGCGCGGAGGCGGGCCGTGAGCACCCTCGGCGCACTGTTCGCCCTGGTGGCGCTGCTCGTGGTCGCGGCCGCTGCTGGGGCGGCGCTCGCGTTCCGGGGGTAGTGGTAGACGGTCCCCCGTCTGCCTGGCCTGCGCCGGGCAGCGGTGGTGACTGGCGACGTGACCGATGGCGGCATCCTCCGACACTGCGCTGGCCTGCGACTCCCAGGGCGGTCGGTACGCCGGACACTCCTGTCCGGCACGCATCCGTCGCCCGACAAGAGTGTCGGGCATACCGGTTTTCCCCCCTTGTGTTTCCACGCCCTCGTGATCCCACAGTGGGTATTGACTCCCGCCCGTTTATTGTACTAATGTAATAGCACAATAGTGGTTTACACGCTCGGCCGAGCCGAGCATCGGTCTCAGGTTGGCATCGGTGCCTGAGCTGACAGCTTGGGGGGAGAGCCATGAGAGCACTCTTGTGGCGGGAGTTCCGGGGACTATCGCCCCTCATCGGCATCGCCTGCGTTCTGGGGGCGCCCTTCGCCGTCGTCTTGCCGTACAGCCCGTTGCTCCCGATCCTGGGATTCGTGCTCGGGGCGCGCACGCTGGCGGAGGACGGCTCGCCGCCGCTGCGCGAGTGGACAGGTACCTGGCCTGCCAGCCGCAAGCAGCTCTGGTTGGCGAAGGTCGTCGTGAACCTGGCAGTGCTGGTGTGCGCCATCGGGGTCGTCATCGGTGCGATGCGGGCTCTGGTGGCGGTGCACGAGCTCGGGCTCCGCCTGGAGCCGGTGTCAGCGCCATCGGTCATGCGCGAGAACTACCAGATACTGATCTCCATGGTGGATACGGGCGCCTGGTTCGCGCTGGCAGCCTTTGGGCTTGCCGTCCTGTTCTCGGGCCTCCAGCCGACGAGTCAGACTGCCCTCGCGGCTGCACTGCTTACCGGCGCCGGGATGGCCGCTGTCTACGGGCTCTGCGCGGCCGGCGCCCGACAGCTCATGACAGGCCCGTACCTCGGCCCGCACCTTGGCTTCGCCGGGTCACACCCGTGGATCGTGGTCGCGACGCTAGCGGGCCCCATCGCCCTGTGGGCCTCGGCACGCGGGGTCATCTCAGCGCCCCCTCTGGACGCGGCTGCGCGCACGCGGCGCACATGGCGACCCGCGGCGGGCGGAGCCCTGGTCATGCTCCCCGTCTTCACGCTCCTCGGGCTGTCGACAGGGGCACCCGGCCGACGCGAGCTGACCTCGGCTCTTGGCCCGAGTGTGAGTCCGGACGGGAAGCGCATCGCCTTCGCGGGAGGCCACGACAGTAGCATGGTGAGCGGATCGCCGGGGCTGGGCCTGTGGGTCATGAACGCTGATGGCTCGGGGATGCGCTGCGTGGCGCGAGGGTACGTGGATCGGGCCCAATGGCTCGCCGACAGCCGGCACCTCGTCTTTGCCTGGTCGGGCGGGGCTACCGGCTCGTCGTGGCGATGGGCTCATGCCCTGCGACGGCACTCGCCTGGTGCCGTCGAGACACCGGGACACCCGGTCTATGTCGTCGACTGCACGACAGGCAGAGTGGCGCAGCTCACCGGAGACGGAGGCCAAGACCTGTGTCTCGCGTGGTCCGCCGAGCACCTCGCGCTGATAGCAGACCAGGTCTGCCGGCTGGACCCGTCGGGCGTCGTGCGCAAGCTCGCAATCCCCAGGTGGGCTCCGCTCCTGGGCTGCAGTGCCGATGAGACGAAGCTGTACATCGGCGAGCCCTTCGACGGGCCAGAGAGCGCCGTGGCGGCGATCGATGTCACTACCGGGGTGAAGACCCCGGGGGTGGCCCGTGCGCCGAGGCTATCGTCGGACGAGGCAGCCGGCACCCGTCCGGCGTCCGGACGTTCCGCTTCGCACGCGCTTCGCCCCGGGGCCCTCGGGACTCTCCATCCCGTGCCGGTTCCGGAGCAGGATCGCTGGTGGGCCTGGGCCACCGTCGCCACGTGGTGCAGCCGGAACAGCCAGATCACCCACTCCTCGGGGCCGCCACTTGTGATCTTCACGGAGCGCCACACCGCTGCGGCGCTCCAATGCCCGGGAGAGGTCTTCCCTGGTGGCATGTCCCCCGACGGCCGCTACGTGTGGTTGCTGGTAGACGGCAAGCGGGGGCTTGCCGTTGCCGACCTGACCGTCGCGGCTCGCGCGAGTGAGGACCCGCCGGCACTCGCCCCGGTGCGACGTCTGGACGCAGTCTTCCCCCAGCTCCCCAGTTGCCTCCTCTGGTCACCCGACCACCGGCGGGTCGCTTTCAGTGTGGCGACGCGCGACCGCAGCCGACCGCAGGAGCAGACCGAGCCTGTCCAGGTCTGGGTGGCAGACGCCGATGGCCGGAACCTGCACATGGTGCTCTCGGACGCCACTTTGCCGCGAGCGTCCGCCCTCGGCTTCTCCCGGCAATCCGATACCGCTGCCCGAGGCTGGACTGCCGACGGGGAACTGGTCGTCAGCATCCAGACGATGCGCCTCCTGAAGATCGACCCGGCCACAGGGCGCCAGGTCGAGTTGTTGCGCTTGCCGGAGACCAGCCGTACGGCGCGGCCGTGAAGGCAGGGGGGCCGCGCTCGACCGAGCCGAGCATCGATCTCAGCGTAGCATCGGTGCCTGAGCCGACACCAGGGGGAGAGCCATGAGAGCACTCTTGTGGCGGGAGTTCCGAGTCCTGACACCGCTGAGCGGCATTGCCGTCGGGCTGTGGGCCGTGGTCGCCGCCATCGGTACGCATGGCCATGCACTACCCATCGTCGGGTGGCTGCTGGGATGCTTCGTGCTCACGGAGAGGGGGTCGCCAGCACTGCACGAGTGGGAGAACACCTGGCCTGTCAGTCGCCGGCAGCTCTGGCTGTCGAAGGTGGTGGCGTGCCTCGTGGCCCTGGCGCTCATCGGTGCGCTGGTGATCGTGGTGGTGGTGGTGCGGCCGGTAATGCCACCCGCGCCACTACCGACTGGCAGGACGGGGCTGCTGCACTATCTGGCCCCGCTGGTGGGGCTTGGCGAAGCTCGTGGGTCTGTGCCGCACGAGGCCACGATCGCGGTCTGCCTCGCACTCCAGGCGTTCCTCGGTAGCGTCGTCTTCTCGGGAGTCTGCCGTACGACCATGGCGGCGGCTGTGTTCTCGTTGGCCGTGGGCTATGCGACCTCTTACATCCACCTCCTGCTGGACGGCCTCGCCTCCTGGCTCACCACGGGCGTCGACTCGGTCGGCCACCTGAGTCCCGATGTCGTTCCGTCACAGCGGGTCCTCGGTCTACTGGTGGCGGCCGTCATGCTGTGGGCCTCCGCGCGCGGGGTGGCGCTCTCGCCTCCGCTCTCGCTCGCGGAGCGCCGACGGCACACAATCCCGCTGGCCGGCCTCGCACTGCTCGTGGGGTTCGCGGGATACGCCGTGCTGCGCTTCGCCGGCCCGGCGGCTTCCGCGACCGGGCTGGCGGCTCGGCAACGGTTCTCCGCGATCATCGACCCGACGGTGAGTCCTGACGGCAACCACATTGCGCTCGTGGGTGGGACGAAGCCCCACGTGGCCGGCATGCACCCGGATCCGAAAGCCGGCCTCTGGGTGATGAACCCCGATGGGTCGAGGCTGCGCTGCCTGGTGCGGGGGGAGCTTCGGTGCGCGCAGTGGCTGCCAGACAGCCGCCACCTGGTATTCGGCCGGCCTCACATCCCGGCGCACGTGTGGGTCCCCAGCCGCATTGGGGGTAACCGGCGAGGCCCTGCCGCAGGCCTCGGGCCCCTGGCATCGATCTGGAGCGTTGACGGTACCTCGGGTACGGCCACCTGCCTCGTGACGGACCCCGTGCGGGGTGACTGTCATGCCTCGCCCGGACAGCGCGTTCTGCTCGCGGGCGAGTACGCCTGTCGTCCTACCCCCCCACAGACCCCGCGCCGTCTCGAGATCCCCGAGAACGCCCCGATCCTGGGGTGGTCCGCCGATGAGACCAAGGTCTACATCGGCGACCCCGTCGGCGGGGACGCCGACGCCATCGCCGCGGTCGATGTCACCACCGGGATGAGGACGCCGGGTGTCGCCCACGCCCCTGTCGCCCCGCCCGACCCGCCAGGCTGCGTCCGGGGGGAGACGTCGGCGACGGGCGAGCTTGTCGCCACGCATAAGCCCCCGAGCATGCACCCCGTTCCCGCACCCGGGCAGAGCCGGTGGTGGGTATGGGGCACCTGGTCCCTGATGGACCCCGCAGTGCTGGTCGATCGCAACAGTGGCGCCCGGGTCGATCTCGCCGGCCCGGTCCTCGGCGGTGGCATCAGCCCGGATGGCCGCTTCGTGTGGTTCAACGACCTCTGGAAGGGAATCGGTGTTGTCGACACCACCATCCCCGGGAAGTCTCGCCGGCCAACGGTTCCACCCGGCGACGTTCCCCGCCGGCTCGTGATGCCCTCGCGGGACCCCCGCGACTACCTGTTCTGGTCGCTGGACCAACGGCGGGTCGCCTTCGTAGCATCGGTAGACGACGACGACCGGCACTCGAAGTGGACGGGACGACAGCAGGTCTGGGTGGCGGATGCTGACGGTGGGAACCTGCGGATGGTCTTCCCGGCGGCGAGCGCAAAGCCCGGGGAGCCGCCGGGGCTGTACCGGGAGATGGGGCTCACCGTGTGTGGCTGGACGGCCGATGGCCAGGTCGTCGTCAGCCTGGCCAACACCCGCCTGCTCAAGGTTGATCCGGCCACGCGGCGGCAGACGGAGCTGCTGAACCTGGCGGGCGCGAGGGGGTAGCGACAGCCCATGAAAGCGCTGCTGTGCAGGGAGTACCGCGAGCTGCTGCCGAACATGGCGACCGCCCTCGGCATCGCCGTGGCCGCTCCCGGGGCGGCACCCGCGTTCCGGGCGTAGGTGCTCCGCCGCACGCCGGCGGCGGCCTCCGTCCGCGTGCCCTGCGGCGTCGCCGTTGCCGACGTGCGAAGCACGTCCGGGTGCGGGAAGCCAGGCCACTTGGCCTCGGGGCTCGCCTGGCAGGCGATAGGGCGACGAGGCCGGCTTCGGCTTGACCAGCCCGTTTGCCGCTATCGGGGGTCGTTGGGGAGCGCGCCGATGAGACCCTCTACTCTCGGGCGACGCCTGTCAGGCGTTCGCTGAACCCTTTCGTCCTTGGATCGCCCCGGATATCGCCTTGGTCGCTGCTTCAGCGTCGATGTCCTGCACGCCAAGCCTTCCCGCCCATCTGCTGAACTTGTGGAGCATGTGGAGCGCCCACTCGCGCTCGACGGTGGCTCTCACTTCCCATGCCCTATCGTCCTTGATAGACTGGTACTCAAGTCGCAGCGGACGGCGGAAGTCCACGATCAGTACACCCTCCCTGCCGTCCAACGACGGCAACACGTAGCACCACTCCTTGTTGTCCTGGACCATCTCGTCCTTCACTCGCCCGACGGTGGGGTTGGCCCACAGCGTGTCCGCGAGTCTCTCTTCTCCGTCGGGCTCGGCGGGTTGCTCGGGTGTAGGCGAGCCGCCGACCCTCTTGCGCTGCGAGAAGGCGTTCCGTGTTGTCTCAACGAGCTCAGCAAACTCGTCAGCGCTCCAACAGCGGAATGTCAGGAGGCCTCCGGGTGGATTCCCCGGCCGCCCTGGGACCAGGTCACACACGGGCGTCAGCACGATGTAGTGCTCATACTGCTCGTCGTCCGTGTTCTTGCGCAGGATGTTGCCATACTCGTGCTTCTTCTCCGTCTCCGGGGTGAGTCGGTAGACGTCAATGGCCTCGGCATGGCCCGTCCGCGACTGCCGGATATGCTCCGCCAAGGCGTTCCGCAGGAACAGCTTCACCAAGTGCGCCGGCTCGCCCACACTCGCTCCGAGACGGTGTGCCAACGACTTGCTCAGGTCGGAGCCGTAGGCCTTCTGGATGAGAGCGGCTGCCTGACTTCGCGCTTCCAGCATTGCACGGTAGGACAGCCAGGTGAGGGGCTTCCGCCCGCGCATGCCCTCTTCCACCTCATTGAGGGGGTCGTCGCCTCTTCCCTTCGGCACGAACACGATCTGAGGGTTGTGCTCGACCCGCCGCTCGACGTTCTTGTCCTGGGTCGCGCTGTGGAGGACCACGAAAGGCACCCCATCACTGAGCAGGTCGTTACCCAGTCGCAGCCCTGCGGTCGGATCGTCCCCCAAGATCACGTCGAGCACCACCACATCCGGCCGACCACGCTTGCACGCGTCACGCACGTCCGGTTCCTCGGCATACGTGGAGACGTCAATCTGCGGTGGCGGTTCCTCCCCTTCTTGCGGTCCGCCCACCTGACCTGTGTCCGCTCTCCTCTCCCATGCCTCTCGCACGGCCTTCACGTCATCCAGCACGTAGTACAGCGCCCTACGATGCACTGGGTTCATCTGTCTCCCCCCGTGGAAGGTCAAAGGCAAACACCGGTCCCCCGAGCGGCCCGGATGGCTCGACGACGAGTCGGCGCTCCATGTTCGCCAGGGTGTCCGCCACAATATACAGCCCCAGGCCCCGGGCGTCGCGTTCCTTCTTGGTGGTGTAGAACGGCTCTGTGACGTAGGGGACTTCGTCCTCCGGTATCGGAGGACCTGAGTTCGTTAGCTCCAGCCGCACGGCGTCCTTGCTCGGCCTGGCCCGTATCTGTATGACGCGCTGGGCGGCCTCGCCTTCGCGTTCGTTGTCGTCGGCCCGAAGCCAGTAGAATGAGTTGTCAAGCAGGTTCAGCAGGATCTGAGAGAGGTGCCCCGGCACCATCGCCACCGTCAGGTCCGGAGGGATGTCGACCCGCACAACCACGCTGTCTCGCTGCGGCTCGAAGTCGAACAGCCTGATCACGTCCTGCGTCGCCTCAGCCAGCGCGAAGCTCGTCGTGCGCTGGCGTCCCCGGGCGAAGATCGGGCGCAGAACCGAGAACGCCGCCGACAGGATAGCGACCGCGGCCTCAAGCTCGTCACATGCCTCCGCCACCCGCTGAGTGGGGGTGTGTTGTCGTGCGAAGCGGACCGTGGTGCTTGCCCCGTACCGGAGCTTGCGTAGCGCGTTGTCCATGTCGTGCAGTGCCATCTGCGCCGCGACCCCGCTGGCCGCCACTCGCATGTACAGGTCGAGCCGCTCCTCGACATCACGGTACCAGGCTCGCATGTTGCCTGCTGCAGCCTTCTCCTCGTCCGAGCCGTATGTCTCGACAGTGCTGCTGATCGTCTTGAGCGACGAACCCAACGCCGACAGGGAGACCCTCGGCCGCTGGCCCTTCCGAAGCCTCACCCTGCGGATCTCGACCTGGTGGATCAGTGCCAGGACGGCGTCCTTGAAGGCCCGGAATGCTTCGTTGTCTATGAGCCCTTGCCGGTGCGTCTGGTCGCGTAGCCTCGGGTTGCGCTGTGCCGAGATGTGGATCCTGCCGATGACCTGCCGATTGCTGAGGTACCGGCCCAGGTCCGTTGATCGCCTCTGATCCAGGCGCAGCCAGTCATTGTCGGGCATTCCGTAGGGTAGGACGCGGAAGCCATCACGGTAGATGCTGATGCCTGCGTAGTACTGCAGTAGCTTCGCCTCGTCTCGCGAGATCTCCGCCTCACGGAGGTCCTGGGGTCGGCGCTCAAAGATGTGCAAATCCACAGCCAGAGGGCCGCATCGCGCGATATCGGGAGACAGCTCGGCTCGAATGGTCTCCTCATGCTCATAGTACCTGGCCCGCAGACTGCCGTGAAGCACCCATTTGCCCGCCTCTTCGCGCACCTCGGCACTGACCGTGTAGTGGCTGCGGTCTGCGAGGTCCAGTCCCGGGGCGGCCACGGGGATAGGCGCAATCAGCCGGACCTCGAACTCCGTTTGCTCCGGCACGGGGCCTTGCAGCGCCGCCAGGTTGAACTGCAGGTTCTGGAGGTCGGCTTCTGACCAATGGGGTGCCCTCAGGTCCTTGATCTCGATTCGGGTATTCCACCATCGCTCACTGGGTAGCCGCCGCGTACGGTACGAAGCCCCCCCGGAGGTCTGAGACAGACTGCCTCCGGCGGCCTCGTAGGCGCCCCAGTCCACATCAAGTACGTGGAGGGTTGACGACCCCGCCCGCCTTGTCTTGAGGGTCATGTGGTCCCCAAGCCGAGCCGCCGCCAAGCGTCCGACGCCCTTCTCGCCTAGCATCACGCGTCGGCCACTTCGCGAGCGCTGCTGGGACCGTTGGCCGTCGGCGCCTCTCTTCGCCTTGCCGGATATTCCGAGACGCATCCAGCCTTCGTGCAGTTCATCCTTCGTCATCCCGTGACCGTCATCGGAGACGCTGATTCTGTCTATGCGACAAATGGCCTCTGCCCGCGCGGCTCTGCCGGGCTTCGCGCTACTGGTGTCCGCGTCGGCCAGCAAGTCACGGGCCTCATCGTCAGTGAGGACCGTGCCATCGAGGCACACCTCAACCTTGCGGGCGTCTGCGTCGTATGCGTTCTTGCACAGCTCGTAGAGGGCCACACTCGGGCTCTCGATGAGCTCGTCGCCCAGGAGGGTGACAAGACGCGCGTAGGCCTCAAACTGCCACTGCTCATCCGCCATTGTCCCCGCCACCTGTCTTGAGGGCTCCGATCACGGCTCGCCCGAGAGCCTCTGCCAGTCTCACGGGAACTGCATTCCCGATGTGGCGTGTGGTGTCCTTGAGGCCGGCACAGAAGACGTAGTCCTCGGCGAACGTCTGCAGGGCGGCGGCCTCTCGTGGTGTTATGGATCTGTCCTGCTCGGGGTGACCGAACCGGCCGTTCGAGATGCTCGTGCACTTGGCGGTGAGCGTCGGCGCCGGTCGGTCCCAGTGCAGTCGGCCGTAGACATCCTGATGGCCGGAGTGCTTGCGATGGCAGTCAAGCCAGAGCTCGGCCGGCCAGTCC